>NZ_JAAHIG010000112.1:0-23715 GCF_010692305.1 Moorena sp. SIO4G3
TCTTGCGCCCTAACTAGATATAGCACTACCTATAAGCGCGAACCTATATAGCTATAGCGCCACTGCCTAATTCCTCTAGTCCTTGGTGGTGGTCTTGAACTGACAGACTTTCAACTAACAATCCCCTAAACGCTAAACGACTTACCACAGCCACAGCTTTGATTGGCATTGGGGTTGGTGAATTGGAATCCACCACCAATCATAGCATCGCTATAATCCAGTACCAGACCGTAGAGATAAAGCAGACTTTTTGGATCACAGATTATTTTGAAACCATCGTAGTCAAAGATTTCATCATTCTCCCGAATGTTACTAGGTTCTTCAAAATCCATCATGTAAGACAGTCCTGAACAGCCTCCCTGGCGAACACCAACTCGCAGGTAAAGGTCTTTTCCTTGGCTTTGTTGCAGGGCTAAAACATGCTTTAGGGCTTTGTCTGTCAGTTGAATACCTTTTTGCTGTGACTCAGTTGCTTGTGCCATTGCTTACTTTTGACTCCTAATTTTCCTTGGTGTTAAGTTATTGTGCATCGTCAAGAAAGATAATTATCAGCCTCTAATCTTAGATGCACGCTTATACGCTCTCATCAAACTAGATGCTTCACAGCTTATACCTAAATCGGCTCTGCCAGTTCACAGTTTTGCTGTTTATCGATAATTATCTAATTGTCGTTAAATGGAAATTATTGGGGGTTTGAATCTTTATTGTAACGAGTCTTTAGGCTACCAGGCATTAATCATTCTACGTTGCATTATCAATCTAAGTTATGGTTTAACCTTCCACCGTGACTCAGATACTGGCTAATCTCTTCTTCACTAACTCGGTAACCACAGTTAATGATCATCTTCTGTACTTGTTTGCTGCACTGCACCCCTTGCTCAGATATACCCAGACAGTTATAAACTTTTTTCAGTTGAGAGAATTCAAGCTTTTCATGGAACAAGCTCTCCCCCTCCCGAGGATGGGAGATTTCTTGCCAAAGTCTTAAGGCTTGTAAGTGATACGCTAAGGCATGGGGGTAATTTCCCAAGTGGTAGTGAACCGCTCCGATATAATCTAAGCTTCTGGTGTTACCATGAAGTGATTTACTCAGTTCCTGACCAATCTCCAAAGCTTGATGATAGAAATCCAATGCCCGTAGTTCCTCACCTAGTCGGAAGTAAACTGTGCCAATCCTCTCAAGAGTAGTTAACTTGCGACTAGAGTAACGAGAGGATGTTTTTTTTTCGTGAATGGTTAGGGCTTGCTCCAAGACAGCAAGAGCTTGACGGTATCTTCCAAGCTGGGTATAAGCTTCCCCTATATTTGCCAGTGCTCTGCCTTCGCCCTCAATTGAATTGCCTGAGTTTTGAAAAATCTTCATCGCTTGGCGAAAGCATCTCAGAGCCAGTACTGGTTGATGCCAGCTATTGTGAATTTCCCCTAGGTGATTAAGGATTTTAGCAATCTCTGAGTGAGCTTGAGTTTTTTGGAAAATCCTCAATGCTTTTAGATAAACCTTAAATGCCTTATCATCCTGGTTAGTCTGGGAATAAGCCATGCCGAGATGATGAAGAATGACCCCTAAACTCTTGGGTGAACCAACATCATTGGCCATTTGTAAACTTTGCTCGAGACACTTGATTCCCCAGGCATACTCTCCCAAACGGCAATGAACTAACCCAATGCGTTTGAGAGTATCAACTTGAGCAGCCAAATCTTCGTTAGTTTGACAAATTGCTAAGGTGTTTTGCAGTGTTTTTAGTATATTTTGTAACTGATTTTTGCGATACTTACGAGATTGAGGCTGGACAGGGTTATCTCCTGCAGTCTTGTTTTGGTGTTGCTCGACTTCGGTTTCAACTAGATTCTGAACCAGATGTGCCATAGTAATATTGCTCCCTGATGTAGATGGGGGGGATGATGGAGCCCAAGAAACTTGAGTAGCCCATCTCCCTTGCTCATTTTCAGCAGTTATGTCTCTGTTTTACCTCGGTTTCCAGAGATAAGATTCCTCACAACTTGCTGTATATTCCTAAATATATTTTTCAGTAAGTTAAGGAAATTATTGAGCTATTTATAAAAATTAACATCAGTAGCCTATGCACACTAATCTGGAAAGACCTAGTTGCCGTCATACATACTACCTTCTTTCCCGATCTCCCCGTTAGCCGGTTGCGGAGGATGCGCTTCTTGAAGCAAACTCACTCTCAAAATCTGTCCGGAGAAGGGTCACACCTACTCGAATAAGGAAGTAGTAGATGCACCCTGATCACCGCCCCCAGCTTTTACAGGTTGGGGGTTTCCTGATTTTTTTACCTATTCCTCTGTGGTTCAGTCTTCTGAGCACTAACCACTTATTTTCCTCGAAGAGTAGTAATTTCTTTAAGCCTCAGCTAAGACAAATAAACTCCCGCAGCTGCTCTAGATAAACCCCTGGAGCCTCCAACATCGGAAAGTGAGCTGTATCAGGAATTTCAACATACTTCACGTTTTCACTTAATTGTGAAGCTCTACGCCCTAGTGCTGAAGGAATAATTTTGTCGTATTCACCAGAAACTAGCAGGGTTGGCACCTTTAACTGAGCGAACTTATTAGGCATTACCTCAGCCGCATACTTACTAACCGCAGTCAGCATTGTTCCCAAAGCTGCCTCATAATCTGCCATGAGGTAATCTGCCAAAAAAACCCGGCTCACTGCCCTAGGTAGGGGATGGTGCAAAAATCGCATCATGAACACGGTACCGGCCAAGGGAATATTTAACAACCAACCGGGGCGGAACCTAACTACTAACTCACCAACTTTGTGAAAAGCGGTGAAGGATTTCTCGTCATAATCAAAAATACCGCTATTATTCAAAATTGCCTGCTCAACCCGCCCAGGATAACGATTGAGAAACATCGTAGCAGCAGATGCCCCTAGGGAGTGGGCATTGATATAGATACGACCAAGTCCCAGGGTATCTAACAACACCACTAAATCTTCAGCATAGTCCTCCATCTCATAGGTCAAGTTTGTCCCCTGTTGGGGTAATTTTGACCTACCAAACCCCCTTAGGTCATATAGGAGGCAGTCAAAGGTATTGGATAGAGCTTTAGCGGTACTTTCCCAGTAGCGAGACGAGCCACACCAGCCATGGATAAAGACCATCACAGGTTTATTTCCAGAAGCTGTTGACTTCTTTACCCATTCATAGTAGTGTTCTACACCCCGAATTTGAATGTAAGGCATTTTTCGACCTTTGTCCTTTGTTAATTGAAAATCAACAATCAACAATCAACAATCAACAATTAACAATTAACAATTAACAATCAACAACCAATAAATTTGATTTTGAGCAATGACAAATTACTACTATGCTGATTCCGGCTTTGGCAATGAAGAAGGATGAACCAATAGTTCAGCAGTTGAACGCTTCTCTACCATTTCCCTAGTGATTGTACAGCGAGTGACATCCTTACGAGAAGGCAACTCGTACATCACTTCCAGCATCAATTCTTCCACAATGCCCCTTAACGCCCTAGCACCAGTTTTACGACGGTAAGCTTCCTGGGCCAACGCTCGAATTGCATCTGGCATAAACTCCAAGTTAACATTGTCCATCTTCAGCAGCTTCATATACTGTTTGACCAGTGCATTCTTGGGTTCTGTCAAAATTGCCATCAGGGCTTCTTCATCCAGGGGTTCAATGACCGCTACCATTGGTATCCGACCAATGAACTCAGGAATCATGCCGAATTTCACCAAGTCATCTGGCTGCAAGTGTCGCAGAATATCCGCTGTGCGCTTTTCCTTCGACTGATTCTCTCCAGGCTGAATAAATCCCATGGAACGCTTGCCTAGGCGTTGCTCAACCACCTTATCCAAACCAACAAACGCACCACCGCAAATAAACAGAATATTGCTGGTGTCAATTTGAATGCAGTCTTGATAAGGATGTTTGCGTCCACCTTGAGGGGGCACATTAGCAATGGTGCCTTCTAGCATTTTCAGTAATGCTTGCTGGACTCCTTCCCCAGAAACATCCCTGGTTATGGAGGGATTTTCACTCTTGCGGGCTACCTTATCGATTTCATCGATATAGATAATCCCTCGCTGGGCTTCCTCTACATCCAGATCTGCCACTTGCAATAGTCGCAGTAAGATGTTTTCTACATCTTCGCCAACATAACCAGCTTCTGTCAGGGTTGTGGCATCTGCCACAGCAAAAGGCACATCTAATATTTTGGCTAAGGTTTGGGCGAGTAATGTTTTACCACAACCAGTAGGACCAATTAGAAGAATGTTGGACTTTTGTAGCTCTATGCCATCATCCATTATTCCCTGACCCTGACCCTGAGCTTTAGATTGGAGCAAGCTTAGGCGCTTGTAGTGGTTGTACACAGCAACTGACAGAACTTTTTTGGCTTCCTCCTGACCAATCACATGGTCATCTAGATACCGTTTAATTTCCCTGGGTTTGGGAATCTGATTCATAGAAATGCGGTTAGCACGGGGACGACGTTTCTTGGCAGGTTCTGGTCGAGGAGCAGGCTGGGGAGCAGGCGCACCGGAATCGAGTAACTCCTCATCTAAAATTTCATTACATAAATCAACACACTCATCACAAATATAGACTCCGGGGCCAGCAATTAATTTGCGTACTTGCTCTTGAGACTTACCGCAGAAGGAACATTTTAGATGGGAGTCGTATTTAGACATAAGAAGCCTCTTTCTAAATAGAAGCGACAGCTGCTTCCTGGTTAGGAAGATTCTGCCGGGAGATCACCTGGTCAATTAAACCATAGTCTTTAGCTTCCGCCGCTGACATGAAAAAGTCGCGTTCGGTATCTTCGGCAATTTGAGCCACCGGTTTACCGGTGTGATTAGCCAGTAATTCGTTAAGGGTTTGCTTGTGGTATAGAATTTCCTTAGCTTGAATTTCTATATCCACCGCTTGTCCCTGAGCACCGCCAAGGGGCTGGTGAATCATAATCCGAGAATTGGGCAATGCCATCCGCTTACCAGCAGCTCCCCCTGCTAGGAGAAATGCGCCCATACTAGCAGCTAAGCCATAGCATATGGTAACCACATCTGGGCGCACTTGCTGCATAGTATCATATATTGCCATCCCTGCAGTTACCGAGCCACCTGGGGAGTTGATATACAATTGGATATCCTTTTCCTCGTCTTCAGCTTCTAGGTATAACAGCTGGGCAACAATTGAGTCAGCTACCACATCATCGACCTGGGTGCCCAAAAACACAATGCGTTCTCGCAGCAGCCGCGAATAAATGTCAAATGCCCGTTCTCCCATTCCAGACTGCTCTACCACCATTGGTACAACACTACTGGAGGTGATTTGGTATTTATCTATAGAACTTAAGCTGGTGATTGAGCAATGAGGGGACACAGATTGCAGCATAGATTGCAGCATAGGATACAATTTGCCAAGACCTCTCGATTTATTAATAAAGGTGCTATCTAACAAGGGCACGAATAGGCATAAAGTCAAAGTCTCTATAGAAACTATTATGCCTTAACTGTTTGCTTGTTGGTGCAAGAGTTGACGGTTAGAGAGTTGAGGCTTATCTATAAGCCTAAGCTGTTGAGGATCTAGTGTTGAAAAGCGATCTAAGCTGAGCCTTGGGTTTCAGCCTCATAATTCTAAAAGTTAAATCCGTAACACCTTAGCCACTCGCTACCAAGTCCCCTGGGAAGATCACCAACAAGACCAACCCTAGGATTTACTCAGAAACTGGTTCAGCTGGTACTTCAATAGTCTGGGAAGCCGCATCGGTTGTTTCTAGTTCAGTTACTGTAACAGCCGTGTCTTCTGCTTCAGTTTCTTCTTCGGTGATGGTTCCTTTGGGAACCAGCTCTATAGTACCGTGATCTTCTAAGCATTTAATGGCTTTGAGTTTGAGCAAATCCGACTCGACAAATTCCCGCAGGCGATCCGGATCTACCTCTTGACCAGCCAACTGCTTCATCAATTCTTGACTTTTCGCTTCTATTTCCGAATCTTCAAGGGTTAGGGATTCACGTTTAGCTACTTCCTTAAGAGCTAGGGATTGTCGGAGGCTTTGGATAGCATCAGGACGTGATCGCTCTCGCAGCTGTGGTAGATTCTCTTCAGTAAACAGCCTTTTAACATCCATGCCCAACTGTTGCATCTGGATTGCTGTTTGGGTCAAAATTGTTTGGAGTTCCTGGTCAATTAGCGTTTCAGGCAAGTCAACTTCAACCTTTTCCAGGAGCGCGTTGATTAAAGCCTCCTCCTTGCTGGCTTGCGTTTCTTGATCAGCTTTTTCCTGAAACTCCTGCTGTAAATATTCCCGTAACTCTGCCAAGGTTTCCTTATCACTAACTTCTTGAGCGAAGTCGTCATCTAACTCTGGCAGCTCTTTTTCCTTGATTTCTTTTAGGGTGATGCTAAAGACCGACGACTTGCCAGCTAAATCTTCTAGGGGGTAATCTTCAGGAAACGTCACTGCTACTTCTTTATTCTGATCAGGATTCATACCAACAATCCCTTGAAGAATGTCCTCTAGGAACTTGCCTTCCCCAAGTTCAATTTCAAAATCCTTAGCTTCACCGTTAGGTATTACTGAGCCTTCATCCTCTTCGCTATCACTAGTAAATCGACCGACATAATCCACAACGACCACATCTCCCATCTGGGCTGGGCGTGATTCCACTGGTACTAGGGTAGCCTGATCAACACGCCGTTGTTCGAGAAAATTATCGACGGCATCCGGTTCAACCTTAGTTTCCTCAGCTTTCACACTTAAGCCATTGTATTCCCCTAAATTGACCACTGGTGGCACATCCACCGATGCGGTGAAGGTTAGGGGTTCTCCTGGTTTGAACTGGCTGAGCAAATCTTCTAAGGTAGAGGTTAAATTATAGTTTCCTAGTGCCTCAATTTGGGCTTGCTCAATCGCCTGCTTTAGACTACTGTCGAGCAACTCTTCGATGGCAGCAGCTTTTACCTGTTGGGAACCAAGACGTTGTAGCAAAACCTGACGGGGTACCTTCCCTGGCCGAAACCCAGGAATTCTGGCTGTGCGGGAAAGGTTCTGTAAAACCTTTTCATAGGCTTGTTTGGTCGTTTCAGCCGGAATTTCAATTTCCAGAGCAACCTGGCTAGCGGGAAGTTTTTCCTGAGTTACTTTCATTGACGCTTGGGTGTGAAGAGTTAATTGTTTAATTAGTTGGGACAATGGATAGTCAACCTGGCTTAATCAAAGATTCCACCTGGGGACTCCTATATTACTTTAGGTGTTGCCTGCTTGGACCAACAAAATTCACCAAAAAGATTTACATTGTTTCAGCCAAGGTATTTATCCACATGCACTAGTTGCCCTAGCCGACGCTTTGCCATCAAGGGGTTTGGCAACAAAGTCCCTTTGACTAATTTCTCAAGGGGTTTGAGTCAAAACCCCGATATCCAAAGGAGTAGAGGGTAAAACTAACCGTTATCAAGTATCGATACACATGGACAACCTCTACCTCCGATGGAACTAGACAGGAGCATCGAAAGCAATTAAGCAATTATGGTATGCTGATCCTAACAACCAGTTAAGCGTTAAGCACATCTACCAGTTCCTTTCTGGCAGTAGAGACAACTATATATAGGTAGTTACTGCAGCCTTTAAGCAAGCTCTTAGTCGATCAGAGCTTTTCAAGTCTACCTAACACGCCAGTCGATGACTCTGGCCTGGGCTTAATAGGGCAGTGTAAGTGATTACACTCGATCTAATTGATAAGTTTATTAATATGTGGGCATTCCAGGCATTTTATTAAGACGCCAAGGGGCTATAGCGAACAGGGTGAGGGCAAGAATCAATAAGGAGGCATTATTATCAACAATATTGATAAAAAAGTGCAATAGTAATGATAATCAAGGCTTATTCTGGTCATAATCCTTGCCATATATCACATTTTGGCTCAATTGTGATGGCGCTTACCCTGCTAGACCGAAGCGTTATCAGAGGTTAAATACCTAGTAAGGGAAAAAAAATTTAGATACTCTTAAAGAATGCACTGATTAAATTATTAAAACATTAAGTATGTTGAATTGAATGAGTGGAGGAAAGTCATTTGTCTAGTCAAGTTCGCGTTGCCATCTTAGGCGCAACTGGTGCTGTAGGTGAAGAACTACGGTTACTCTTGCAAAGCCGAAACTTCCCACTGGCTGACCTTAAGCTGTTAGCCTCACCCCGCTCTGCTGGTCGTGTCATCCCCTTTGAGGGAGAAAAGTTACGAGTCGAAGCGGTGGGAGAGCACTCTTTTGATCAGGTAGATTTGGTCTTAGCATCAGCTGGGGGGGCAACGTCGAAAGCTTGGGCAGCTATTGCTGTAGAAAGTGGTGCAGTGGTCATTGATAACTCCAGTGCCTTTCGGATGGATCCACAAGTACCTCTAGTGATTCCGGAAATCAATCCAGAGGCAGCGGCAAATCATCAAGGAATTATTGCCAATCCCAATTGCACTACGATTTTAATGGGTATGGCAGTATGGCCATTACATCAGGTACAGCCAGTAAAACGCATAGTGGTAGCTACTTATCAATCCGCTAGTGGTGCTGGAATGAAAGCAATGGAAGAATTAAAATTACAGACTCAGGCAATTTTGAAAGGAGAAACGCCACCAACAGAAAGCTTTCCTTATCCTCTGGCATTTAACTTGTTCCCCCACAACTCCCCCTTAAATGAGCAGGGGTACTGCCAGGAAGAAATGAAGATGGTCCATGAAACCCGCAAAATATTTAATGCTCCACAGTTAAAAATTAGTGCTACCTGTGTACGGGTTCCCGTACTGCGTGCTCACTCAGAAGCAGTTAACCTAGAATTCGACCAACCTATGCCAGTAGCTCAGGCAAGAGAAGTATTAGCCACTGCCCCTGGAGTAAAACTAGTGGAAGATTGGCAGGCGAACTACTTCCCTATGCCTATTGATGCGTCCGGTAATGACGAAGTACTAGTGGGTAGGATTAGACAAGACCTTTCTCACCCTTGTGGTCTAGAAATTTGGTTGAGTGGAGACCAGATTCGTAAGGGTGCTGCCTTGAATGCAGTGCAAATTGCTGAGTTATTGGTAGCCAAAAATTGGCTAAAGACCTTAGTCCCAAGTCCTTAGTCCTTTTTAGAAGCGCAAAAAGTATTCTGGAACAGCAAGCTTTACCAAAGAGCAATGACTAATGAATAATGGCTAATGAGCAATGACCAATAATTAATGAGGAGTTAGAAAAGGGTGGTCAATTTTGGACGTGTGCTAACGGCGATGATTACGCCGTTAAGGGAAGATAGCAGCGTCAATTATGCTGTGGCAGAGCACTTAGCAGCTCATTTGGTTGAGAATGGGACAGATACTTTGGTGGTATGCGGCACCACTGGAGAGTCTCCTACCCTTACCTGGGATGAAGAGTACCAGCTATTTCAAGTAGTCCAAAAAGCAGTTGCAGGTAAAGCCAAGGTAATTGCTGGAACGGGTTCAAATTCTACAGAAGAAGCGATCGCTGCTACTGAAAAAGCTGCTAAACTAGGGTTAGATGGATCATTACAAGTTGTACCGTATTACAATAAGCCGCCACAGTCAGGACTATACCAACATTTCCAAGCGATCGCAAAATCGAGTCCTGACTTTCCCCTGATGCTCTACAATGTACCGGGTCGCACAGGACAAAATCTCCAACCGGAGACGATTGCTCGTTTAGCCCAAATTCCTAATATCGTAGCTGTCAAAGAGGCTAGTAGCGACTTCGAACAGACTAGTCAAATTAGGCGTTTAACCCCACCGGATTTTGCCATCTATTCTGGCGATGACTCCTTTACCCTAGCCACCCTGGCACTAGGAGGATCAGGTGTAGTTAGCGTAGCCAGTCATCTGGTTGGTTCCCAAATCCAACAGATGATTCAAGCTTTTGAGGATGGGAAAACTACCGAGGCGACTCTTATTCACCTCAAGCTTTTTCCCTTATTTAAAGTACTCTTTTGTACTACCAATCCTATCCCGATCAAAACAGCACTAGAACTTCAAGGTTGGCAGGTGGGTAGTTTTCGCTCACCGCTTTGCGAGCTACCCTCTGAATTAAAATCCCGTTTAAAGGAGGTTCTAATTGAGCTGGATTTAATTTAAATCAGTACTCATTTTTTTGTACCAATTACCTTTCATCAGATCTATTTCATCAGATCTATCTTCGCTTTGTAAGGTAGAAAAAATGAATGACTGCTTAGGGAAGACTATATTAGGGATTTTGAGGTAGATTAGCGAGCTATTAATAGTTGATTTAAGTTGGGCTTCCTTTATCCCTAATCTTTTTCTATTATTTTAATTTCTATTATTTTATTTCCTATTATTTTCACGTTTATTTGCTACTAATGATTTTATCATAAAAAGCTCACCATCATTGATGGCTTTATATGTGTGATTGATATCTATATTAAAAAGGTAATTGGTATCATTTGTTTAAATTTTTACTAGCCTGAAAAAACCGAGGATTAAAATGACTAAGCAAACATCTAAACCAGCTTTAAAAATTATTCCCCTAGGCGGACTCCATGAAATTGGCAAGAACACTTGTGTTTTTGAATTCAATGACGAAATCCTGCTCTTAGATGCTGGGATTGGCTTCCCTAATGATGAGATGCATGGAATTAATATCGTCCTCCCCGATATGACCTATCTACGGGAAAATCATCACAAAATCAAGGGCATGATTGTCACTCACGGTCATGAAGACCATATTGGTGGCATTCCCTATCATTTAAAGCAGTTTGATATTCCCGTGATTTATGGACCTCGCTTAGCCATGGCATTACTTCAAGGCAAGCTAGAAGAAGCTGGTGTAGCTGACCACACGGAATTGAAACGTGTAATGCCCCGTGAAACGGTACGTATCGGTTCTTCATTCCTTGTAGAATTTATGCGCAACACTCACTCGATTGCTGATAGCTTTACCATTGCCATTCATACGCCAGTGGGTGTGATTATCCATACAGGTGATTTCAAAGTTGACCATACCCCTGTCGATGGAGAATTCTTCGATTTCCAAAGACTAGCGGAACATGGGGAAAAAGGGGTCTTGTGCTTGATGAGTGACTCGACTAACGCCGAAGTTCCTGGACATACTCCATCTGAACGTTCGGTTTATCCGAATCTAGAACGAGCCATTGCCCAAGCACCAGGAAGAGTCCTAGTGACTACCTTTGCCTCCTCAGTTCACCGGATAAGTATAGTCCTGGATATCGCCCAAAAACAAAACCGGAAGGTGGCAATTGTGGGTCGTTCCATGCTGAATGTGATTGCCCACGCTCGTAGCCTGGGTTACATTAAATGCCCAGATAACTTGTTTGAGCCGTTAAAAGCCGTTAAAAATATAGCACCAGAAAAAATTCTGATTCTGACAACGGGTTCTCAAGGTGAACCGCTAGCCGCAATGACTCGCATTTCTAAAGGGGAACACCGGGAAATTCAAATCCAAGCAGGGGACACAGTGGTCTTCTCTGCCAACCCCATTCCTGGTAATACCATTGCGGTGGTGAATACCATTGATCGGTTAATGAAGCTGGGAGCCAATGTTGTATATGGTCGTAAGCATGGCATTCATGTTTCTGGTCACGGCGCTCAGGAAGACCATAAACTGATGTTGGCTCTAACACGACCAAAATTCTTTATGCCGGTGCATGGTGAACATCGAATGCTAGTTCAACATGCCAAGATGGCTCATAGTATGGGTATCCCTGTGGAAAATACTGTGATTACCGACAATGGGGATGTGGTGGAGTTATCTGAGGACAGCATTAGTATTACAGGTAACGTCCCCTCAGGTATTGAACTGGTAGACCGCACTGGTATTGTTCATGACAATGTTTTGAAAGAACGTCAGCAGTTGGCGGGAGATGGAGTAGTGACTGTAGCTGCAGCAATCAGTTGGGATGGCAAACTCCTTGCCAAGCCAGAAATTCATCTGCGGGGTGTGGTCTCACCGTTAGAAACATCCCTCCTGCAACAGTTGGTGATCAAAAGAATTGAACGGACATTAAGCGATCGCTGGTCAGATTTTGATAAATCCTTGACAGGCAAACCGACGGAAATTGATTGGGAAGGCTTGCAAAAGCAAATTCAAGCTGACCTCCAGCGTTTAGCTCGCCGGGAACTCAGGAGTCGTCCGTTGGTGGTGTTCTTGCTGCAAACCCCAGAGGAACCACCAGTTAAGGTCACAGGTACACGACGTCGGCGCTCTACTGCCAAGGTGGCATCATAAGCAGAAGGGTAAAGGTTCGCCGTTGGCGTCCTTTTTCCCTTATTTTCGTCCTTAATTCCCAAAAAGACTGACTTCAACACTCAGAAACAACTAAATGTTGAAGTCAGTCTTTTTTTTTATGACATTAGAGCCACTGATGAGTTATTCTAATAGCAATGATGAGTTATTCTAATCAGTGTGATTACTCAATCCCTATTGCCAAATTGCCAAAGTTCCGTAAGACTGACCAAGCTTGGTCCTTACGGATCTTGGCAGCATATCAGTAGATGCAGTTAATTACACAGATAAGCTAGTTTCACAGATAAGCTAGTACACACTAAACTGATCTATTCGAATTGGTCACAGCTTTTTGGCAGTTGATGCTTAACCCTTAACAGTCAACTATGTTTTAAGCGCGCTACTTGAAAAGCTGCCCTTGCCAGCTATCAGCTCTGATGCCCCTGTAGCGAAGGAGCTGACGCTGGAGTACTAAACCAAAAGCTCAGTTTATGTCCCTCGGAACTATCGCGCACCAATGGCTCCAATTGAGTAGCGTAAATGGGTATTAGCTTACCTGGTTTACACTAACTGCTATCTATAGGATTTTTCCTAACCTAGTCATGTTTGTGTCGATTGACTATATATATTTAATTCGATTTTAAGATCAGCTGCTGATATCCAGCGGCGAAAAGACCCTATTCCAATAGTGATAGGGTAAGGACAAAAAAAAGGCGGTATGCCTGTAATAACCATCAAGATCGGCTCTCCTCAGACAGAGGGGGGGTGTTATCTTGCTCTGGCAAGATATACATAAAAATGATCCTCTGTCAATCCGGTATGAGAAAGATATCTTGTGTAGTTATATTACAGGCGACTGGATTACCGCCTACTAGTAGTATCACAGGTAAAAGACATGAGTGTATCTGATTATACAATAAGTAAGCTAATCATTACAAGTCGGGTTTGGATTAACCCAGGAACAGATTCCTCCAAGATTACAATTCCTGCTTTACTCGGCAAGACCAGGAAGACTTTTGATCTGCTGGAGTCATTACGGCAGTGGCTGAACCAAATTGAGGTTGATAACCCCAAATTAGCCCACCGTCTCTGCCGACTAATTCCAGCCCAGTGTCCTTTTGAACGGCAGATTAAACTGTTCAATCGCACTCTACTTCGGATTCCACCATTGTGTAAACTCAATCCTGTCTATGATGAAGTGGTAGCCCTGCGCTTCCGAGCACTGTCTTATCTGGCCGATGAATGTGGTGAAGATATCACCTGTTACTGCTAAAATTCCGAAACGAGAATTTTAGCTGCAGGCGTCGGGAAACCGTGCCTATTAGAAAACATCATGGCCATTATTGCCCTAAAAGCCTGGTATCTCCAAAAGTACGAACCCATCAAAGAATTGGAGAAACGCCACCATGACCTGCGTTTGAGCAAAAATAGTTTGCTTAAGTCAGGCTTAAGAGCAGATTTTTTGGATGATAGCCAGGATGTGAAAAACTCTGAATGGTTTAAGCGTTACCTAGCAGGGGAAACAGTCGAGTTCTACATAGAAGGTAGTGGGGGCTATGCTATTTCCAATATTGACTTGATTTCTCACGAGATTTACTTCACGAAGCGAGAGGTAATGGCGCAACTGTCGCCAATAATCTTTGTGAGTTACCAGAACGAATACAGTGCCTCTAGTGAGGCTTTGCGTAGCACCCTGTCAGATACCCTAGACACCTTTAATCAGCGATCGCGTTTACCCTTAACCCTAGAAGAATCCCGACGCCCAATTGGTGAACCAATGCGCCTGGGGAGTACCCAGATGCGCAAAATCCGCAAAAGTCTAGTGTTCATTGCTGATGGCACCCCGGTGGCTGGTCTAGCAACGGAAAACAAACCGTTACTGATCCCTAGTCCCTATGTTTGTGTCGAAATCGGCTATGCTTTAACGGCTAAGCCGACGGAACAGATTTTGCTGGTGAAGATGGAACGACCAGATTTACCAGGACAGTTCCCTTTTGATCTGCCTAGCTACCAGCAGCTGATCTGGCAAAATCCACAGGAACTGCGCCAAATGTTGCCAACGGTGATGGAAAATTTGTTGAAACGGTTTAATTTATCAACCTAAGTAGTCTGTGAATGTCAAGCAAGACTGGTGGATAAAGGACAAAGGACGTGTAAGGGGATTTGGTGTATTGGGAATCTCTTTGACCTTTGTCCTTTGACTTTTTGCCTTCCCCTTCAAGGTCGCTGATAATAGTTGGGATGGATTAAGGAGAATTTTCGATGCCAAGAACCCCAGACGAGTACGCTGTTCACATTCTTTTGTCAAGTGGTCACCGGGAAGAAGTACGGTTTGCCACAATTAAAGAGTTTCAAAAGTGGTATAGTGGCGAACTTATCCCAAAATCTAACTCTGAAGACTTCATTAGCGTACCCATTAAAAATGTTCAAGGGGAGTACATGGTTGTACGTCCTGCTCGTATCACTGCTATGCGGGTGGAACCTATTTTCTCTGGTAGCGTCGAACGTTTTTAATACAGCTTGACTGCTTTGACTGGGCAATAGCTGGTGATTAAATTCTTGGCAAGTATGAGAAAAACTCTAACTCGGATTTCCCTGACTATAGGAATAGCCCTCCTAGCGATTAGTGGTGCTGCAGTTGCTAGTGTTCCGCTGCAAGCGGTTCAACTAGAGACTGTTCAGTTCAATCAGGATCCATTGGGTTTAGATGAACAGCTGTGGAAGCGTCCTGGTGCTAACTCAGGGGACTGGCGAGTGATGTTGAGGGCGATAGACAATAGCTTGCGTTATCTGAAAACCCCTAGTGCGGCTAAGGCTTACCAAAACTATTCCGTACCAGGAGTAACTCGCGATCGCGTCCGCCGTTCTCTAGTCCGTTTCCGCCAACTGCTGATCAAGTCCCCTACTCCTCAAGCGCTGCAAGCTGCTATCCAACAAGAGTTTGTCTTTTACAAGAGTGTGGGGAAGGACAATCAGGGAACTGTTGGGTTCACGGGTTATTTTGAGCCAGTGTATGCTGGGAGTCGTACACCTAGTGCTGAGTATCGCTATCCCCTTTACCGACTACCTTCTGATTTCCAACGTTGGCAAAAACCTCACCCAACCCGTGCCGCATTGGAAGGATGGGATGGTTTAGGGAAAAATAGCCCACTACGAGGGAAAGAACTAGTTTGGTTACGCGATCGCTTAGAGGCGTTTTTGGTTCACGTTCAGGGTTCAGCGCGAGTTAGAATGCCGGATGGCACCTTGATGAGCGTGGGCTATGCCGGTAAGACGAGTCATCCCTACACTAGTATCGGGGGACAACTGGTTAACGATGGCAAGATGGAGCTAGAAGGACTGACCCTGCCTGCGGTGATCGATTATTTCCGCACTTCACCGACGGAACTGAGTCAATATTTACCCCGCAATAAAAGTTTTGTGTTCTTTCGGGAAACCAGGGGAGCACCTGCTACCGGTAGTCTTGGTTTGCCAGTAATGGCTGAGCGCTCGATTGCTACGGATAAATCTATCATGCCTCCAGGAGCCTTGGCTCTTATCCAGACTAGTATTCCTTATCCCAATGCTGTGGGTCAGTTGGAATCTAGGCTGGTCAGTCGCTATGTGTTGGATCAGGATACGGGCAGTGCGATTAAAGGGCCGGGTCGAGTGGATATATTTATGGGTACTGGTAAATTGGCAGGTAATCGGGCAGGGCTGATTAATGATACAGGAGAGTTGTACTATTTGTTGCTTAAAAATTAAGACCACAAAATAGTGCTCAAGCTTTAACTATAAACTTGAACTATTAAAAAAAACTTTAACTATCAAACTATACATAAAATTATACATAAAAATTTACTCTAAAACACACCTGATCGCCTACATTACCCGTTGAAACTGAGAATAAAGGCTAAAAAAACGAGGTAGGTCAATATGAGTGGTTCTCAAGGGTCAAACCAAAATTCTTTCAGTCAGCTTGATGTGGTTGCTGTGATGTTTTTCAGTTCTTTTGTACTTGGCTTTATTCCTATTAATATTGCTTTTAACCAAAACCTACCAGTTAATGAAGATTTTGTCAATCCAACAGAAGTAGAACTTTGGGGGGGTGAACTTTCCCCCGGCTTAAAGCACGGGGGCAGCCCGTTAACCTAATTTCCCTTATCAATCTCCCACAGTGGCAATTGTTGAATTGGGTCTAACTGGACATTCTTTAACCCTGACTGGGCAAAAGCATATTCCTTTGGTTGCCATAAGGGTATTAAGGGTACATCCTTTGCCAGCAGTTGTTGAATCTCCGCAAAAATCTGCTTTCGAGCGGCTGGATCTGATTCCCGACGCTGTTGCTGAATCAGTTGATTCATGCGATCGCTATAATAAAATGACCCCTGAGAGCGACTGGCTCCAGCTTCACACCCTTTCCCAAGGGAACCTTTAGTACAACTAACTAAAGGCTGAATAAAGTTATCGGGGTCAGAAAAGTCAGGATACCAATCGACTAAGGCACTCTGATAAACTCCCTTACCTAGATTGCCAAAGAAATTCGCTGACTCCACAGTTTGGGGCTGGATTTCCACAATCCCCCCAAGTTCCTGGGCAGCATATTCTTTGAGAAGACTCGCAAGTTGTTGTCGGGTTGCTGAACCTGAGGAATACCAAATTTCTAAAGTCAACGGATTGTCTTTAGTAAATCCCGCTTTGGCTAGCAGTTCTTTGGCTTTGGCAATATTACCGTCACCGTAGGCGTCTTTAAAGGTTGGCTTGGAGACATCAAAGCTA
Organism: Moorena sp. SIO4G3; assembly: GCF_010692305.1. Taxonomy (NCBI): domain Bacteria; kingdom Bacillati; phylum Cyanobacteriota; class Cyanophyceae; order Coleofasciculales; family Coleofasciculaceae; genus Moorena; species Moorena sp. SIO4G3. The sequence goes on from NZ_JAAHIG010000112.1 coordinate 16,986, forward strand.
GTGGGAATGATACTAAAGGCTGGTGCAGCTTGGTTTCTTAGCACCCGTTCGTTGATCAGTGTACGATTAACAATCGCAGCGATCGCTTGTCTGACTTCTGGCTTATTCAACGGTGCCATCTGGGTATTGAGCACCATGTAGTTAATATTATTGCTGGGAGATTCTATGACTTGCCAACCGCCAGACGCTGCTCCTTTTTGCAAACTGAGGATTTGATCGGGATCTAAACTTTGATAACCAATGTCTACAGCACCAGTTTTGATGGAATTGAATAAATTAGCGGAATTGGTGAGGATTTGAACGTTTAATCCCTGATTGGGGGGTTTTTTACCCCAATAGTCTTCAAACACATCTAGGCGAATCCCATTAGGACTAAACTTGACTAGTTTATACGGACCAGTGCCTACAAATTTGGTCGGTTCAAATTTACCACTACCAATTTCATAGGCATTGGGGGAAACAGCACAGGTTCCAGAGAAAGCTAACAGTGCTGGAAAGGCAGCGAAGGGATTTTTGAGTTTAATCGTGAGTTCGTACTCTCCAGAGGGTTCAATCGAATCGACCAAACCTTCGAGTAGAGAAGAGGGCTTGCCACCATTTTCGATAAACCGACGCAAGGAAAATGCCATGGCTTCAGCGTTAAATGGGGTGTTATCATGGAACACTACACCTTGGCGTAGGGGAATGGTGTAAGTTAAGCCATCCTTGCTGATGGTAGGCATAGCAGTTGCCAGTTGTGGCACTAATTCTGAGGTACCCAGCTTGTAGGTATAAAGGCGATCGCCTAAGCTGTAATGGATGTTACTAGCTGCTAGTTCATAGGCATCGGCTGGATCGAGGGTTCTCGGTTTTAGGGTAGTACCGATGGTGAGTCTATTACTGTTACTGGTGCTGGAGGAACCTGTCTGTTGATTGGTAGGAGAACCACCACAACTAATAATTAGGAAGCAGCTACAGAGGAATAAAGCTAGGAATTTGGTAGTTGAACAGTGTTTGCGGGATAGGGGAAACCAGTTCATGCTTTGGTAATTGTGATTAGCGACGAGTAATTTCTTATCGTAGCTATCTTATAACTCCTTGCAAAAAATATAGCGTTTTAGAATACAGCGATGATTGATCTAGAGGGGGGTTCTTCCGTAATTAGTATGCTAATTTAGCCTAAAAAATAAACTATCAAAATATCAAAGCTATATGACGTAGTAGGTTGATTTAATGTAACCCATTATTTTAGCATAAAAGGTACCGAATAGCCACATTATTTAATCCTCAATCCTAAGCAGTCAAACACAAGCTGATAGCTGATAGCTGATACCTGACAGCTGACCTAATTTGTGAAGAATTGTTACAAAAAAACCTACTTTAGTATAAAAACAGCCAGCTTAACTTGAATAACTAATTAGATCCCATAACTCGTAGCTAACTAGCGTTGGATGAAAACACTTCCCCACTTACTAAACTTAGCACTCAGCACTCAGCACTATTCTCAAATCGGGATTTAACAAATCGGGGAGGCAAGAGGGGTCGAAATTCCCCATCCCTATGCACGGGTGGGGATGGATAGACCCCTGGCCTATGGCCACGCTACGCGAACAAGAGTATTTAGCGATAGGTTTACTATGTACCACAAAATATATATAATGGTACATAAGGTCGATAGATGAGGTAAAGGCATTGAGACACCAAGCCGTCAAAGTCAGAATATATCCAACAAAAGAACAAGTTCATATACTTGCTCAGCACTTTGGCTGCGCTCGCTGGTGGTGGAACTACGCACTGAACCAGTGTATAGAAACCTACAAAGAAACAGGCTTTGGATTGTCTCGCGCTGCCCTTAATTCTATGCTGCCAAAACTCAAAAAAGATAAAGAGACTGAATGGCTAAAAGATTGTTACTCTCAGGTGTTGCAATCTGTGAGTTTGAACCTTAGTCGTGCTTATCAAAACTTTTTTGATGGAAGAGCTAATTATCCTAGATTCAAGTCATATCATCATCGTCAATCAATTCAATATCCACAGCGCGTCAAGCAAGTAGGTGACTGCCTGAAGTTTCCAGGAAAACTAGGAATTGTCAAGGCTAAGATTCACAGAGAACTAGACGGAGAAATCAAGACTGTTACAGTTAGCAAAACTCCGTCTGGTAAATATTACGCTTCTGTGCTGATGGAGTATGATTCAGATGATGTACAACCTTCTAAAGATGGAAATATCATCGGGATTGATTTGGGTATCAAAGATTTTGCGATCACCTACGATGGCGAAAAGACTTCTAAGTTTAGTAATCCCAAGCACCTAGCTAAATACGAACAAAAATTAGCCAACAAACAACGCATTGTTGCCCGGAAGAAAAAGGGGAGTAATGGACGCATAAAAGCCATAAAAATTGTAGCTAAGGTATACGAAAGGATTGGAAATGTCCGCCAAGACTACCTACACAAGCTATCTAGAAAGATAGTGGATCAGAACCAAGTAGTGGTAGTTGAAAACCTAAATGTCAAGGGCATGGTTCGTAACCACAAATTAGCTAAAGCAATATCTGATTTAGGCTGGGGAACTTTTGTAAACTTCCTTGATTATAAATGTGAAAAAGAAGGAAAGGTTTTAGTAGAAATAAACCGATGGTTCCCCAGTTCTAAGACCTGCTCTAATTGTCATTACCAAATCAAAGAGTTACCGCTTGATGTAAGAGCTTGGACTTGTCCAAGCTGTGGAACCCACCACGATAGAGATGGTAATGCGGCTAAGAACATTAGGGCAGAAGGGATCAGAGTGCTATCCTCCTCTGGGACGGGGGAGGTCAACGCCAGTGGAGAAGAAGTAAGACCAAGACGTGGACGTCCGTCCAAGTTGAGGCATTCTTCAGTGAAGCTGGAAGCCCCAACCTCCACGTTCGCGTAGCGTGGCCATAGGCCAAGTAGGTTGGGGTAGTTCACTGGGAATATCAAACACAGGTATGGCGATATGTGGCAACCCAACATAAAAAATCTTACCCCAGAGCAAGAGACTTTAATTTCATTTTATAAAGAAAAATGGCACAACTTATCTTTATTGACTGGAGCTATTGATCGTCACGAAGCAACAGTAGCCGTAAACGCTGCCTATACAGCCATTGGCAAACCAGTACCAGATACTGTTTTTTGTGATAGCCCTTACGGTTTTTTTAAAATTATCCTGAACCAACTCCAGCAACACATTGACAGCCAATTAAAGAGTCAACTCCAGCCACGACTAGAAAGTCAATTAATCAGTCAACTACGGCAACATCTCAACACCCAACTCGGCAAAGAACTCCAACAAGAGCTACTCTACCAACTCGGGCGGAAGCTGAACATTAAACGGATTAGCCGTCAACTTGAAGAGAAACTGTGGCAACCCTTGGACACTTCCATGGGAACCCAACTACACAGGCAATTGCAAAACCAATTGTTATATGAACTAGATACCTCAACAGTTAGCCAACAGCGAATTCGAATTGGCTTGCAAGTACTTGAACAACTGGGGACTGAATTGAGACTATTCATGTCACCCTTATACTGGAGTATTTACAGTAGTCGCTTTGACTTTTATATTTCCGTCTTAAATTGCCCTCACCATCAAACCACATGGGAAATATTCCAATCCCTAGTCAAACACTGCAGTTGGATGTTCCCATTTGAAAACATCTGCTTCGTTTGCGATCGCCCAACCAAGCTCTCATTTGACACTCAACACCGCCTTCATAGAGAAGGACAGCCAGCCATGGAATTTGCTGATGGTTTCAGCTTATACTCCTATCACGGCGTGACACTACCAGAAAAATACGGGACACTCAACCCGAAGCAGTGGCAAGCTGGGTGGCTTTTAGAAGAACCCAACGCTGAACTTAGGCGAGTCCTCATTGAAGGAATTGGTTACGCCCGAATTTGCCAAGAGCTAGAAGCACAGCGATTGGATTCCTGGCAAGAATACACCCTATTAAAAATTAATAACGATATCGATATCGAGCCAATTTTTCTACTCAAGATGACTTGTCCTAGCACCAACTTTGTTCACATTATGCGAGTGCCGCCTCATGTAGAATCAGCCCGTGAGGCAATTCGCTGGGTAAATTGGAATACTGATCCAGAGGAATTTTTAGTCCAGACTTGAGTCCAATTCAGGTTAATATCAAGTGGTTAATACCAAAGTTGCCTTCAAAGATAGCACCATGTCTTGATCCAAAGCGCGAGTGGGGGAAACCCCCGCAGGTCGGCGCTGCATCGCTTCCCTATGAGCAGGGAAAAGAGGAAGCAGGACTTAAGCAGCGACTCTAGCTGTAGGGTGCCTTAATAACGCATCCTAAACGATCAGCGCCTTTGTGGTCCAGTTTTGCCTAAGTCCTGAACTTGCAGAAATGGTGCAACTGTTTTGTGCTGGAAGGGTGACCTTCAAGCTACCCGACAAGGCACGCCTGGGCAAGAACAACCTTCAACCTTGAAAATGTATATGGGAGTCAGGATTGTTTTAGTAGAACCCGCTGGTCCATTGAATGTGGGTTCTGTAGCGCGAGTGATGAAAAATATGGGGTTATCCCAGCTGGTGCTAGTGAATCCTCAGTGTGACCATCTCAGCCAAGAAGCACAGCAGATGGCAGTGCACGGGGTGGATATCTTAGAAAAAGCCCAAGTCGTAGCAACCATACCAGATGCCTTAGTCGGGTGTCAAAGAGCGATCGCAACCACTGCTCGTAGCCGCGCCATCCCCACTACTCTCGAACATCCCAGAACCGCCTTACCCTGGTTATTGTCAGCTGGCGTAACCTCTGCCCTGATTTTTGGCCCTGAATCTAGGGGATTGAGCAATGATGAACTCAATCATGCTCAGCGGTTTGTCCGGATTCCCACTAGTTCGACCTATCCAGTCTTAAACCTAGCCCAAGCCGTAACAGTTTGCTGTTATGAACTTTATCAATATCAACTTTATCAAAGTACACACCAGCCATCACCGGTCCCAAGTCAACCCTTATCCCCCGCTCCCCCCTACCAAGATTCTGCTCCTTTAGACCAGATAGAACGCTACTCTAACCATCTAGAAGCCCTATTATTGAAAATTGGTTATCTTTATCCCCATACCAAAGCAGCACGGATGGAAAAGCTGCGACGTCTATTAAACCGAGCAACCCCCACCACAGAAGAGATCAACATGCTCAGAGGAATGCTCCGCCAGGTAGAATGGGCCCTACAATTTTTGCCAAAGTCTGGGGTAGATGATGCGTCAAAACCAAAGCAGTCCTAAAATAGGCTTGCATAGGTTGTATTGGAGGTGTGATAGATGCCCGCTTCAACGGTTGGTACTAGATCAAAACTCTGTAATCGGAACACTCAAGAAAAACTGAAAGGGAAGCTTGATAGCGCTACATCCATTAAAGTTCTCTCCCTTATCATTAGACCATACTCAGAAAATTCCGAGAACTAGCAGATTGTTTCCGGTTTTATGTATCTGGTAAACCTCAGCCTAAGATTCAGCAGTGGAAAAACAAAAGAAACCAACCTCCTCCCGCCGCCGCCCGCGTCGCCACCTTACTAAACAGCCACAAACTAAGGAGATTAAACCCTCCAAATCCCAACCAAAACAGAAAGCGCGCCGCCAAAGCTCATCCGCAAAATCACATAAATCTCGGTCAACCTCGCCACCTACCCCCCGTACCCGTGCTCGTCTATCCCGTTCACCAAACCCTTCTGCAATTCGCTCCAGTCAATCCCAGCTGAGGGTAGCATACCGAACACCCCAGTTACCAAACCTTCGTAGAAGACTCAATCCCTTTGCTACATCAGCATCCTCATCCTTGCCCACCATAACCAATTCTCGTAATCCAATTCGGCAACGTCCTCAGCCACAATTAGTTGCTGATTTCTCCCCTAAATCCTCCAAAACAAGCCAACTAAAAGCTAGACTACCCCTCCCAACCCCCAATCACCAATCTGTACAAATTCGGAGAACTCGCCGAGAGCGCCGTTCCGAAAACTCCTCTACCAGGCTATGGATTTTGATTATCCGTTTGCTGATTGTGGGAATTGGTCTCGGAGCGATCGCAGGTACCGTATTATCGAGCTTGGGTACTGCTAGCCAACCATCTACCAAAACCACAGACAATGCTCCCATTGAAGTCCAGCAGACTTTGAGTCAGACAATTAGTTCTCAATTGACACCCCTGCTGCTCAACAAATCTCCCTTACAAAAACAAATTCAAACTCTAGTAAAGCAACACCCCCAATTGCAACCCGGAATCTTCATCCATGATCTCGATACCGGTGCTTTCCTAGAATCAAATAGCCGTCTGATTTTTCCTGCTGCTAGCACCATTAAGTTACCAATTCTAATTGCTTTCTTTCAGGATGTAGATGCAGGCAAAGTTTTCTTAGATGAATATATAACCATGAAACCAGAGATGATTGCTGGTGGTTCTGGAAACATGCAATATCAAAAACCAGGCAAACAGTACAAAGCTCTGGAAGTAGCCAACAAAATGATAACCATTAGTGATAACACGGCTACGAATATGCTGATTGAACGTCTTGGTGGCATCGAAGTTCTCAATCAACGATTCCGCTCTTGGGGGTTGAAAAAAACTGTACTTCGCAACCCCCTACCAGATTTGCCAGGAACAAACACCACTAGCCCAAGAGAACTGGCTAGTTTGATTTTTAACCTTGAGCAAGGTAAGTGGATTTCTCCCCAATCTCGTACTGACCGGATCATAATATTGATCAGGTCA
>NZ_JAAHIG010000113.1:0-23470 GCF_010692305.1 Moorena sp. SIO4G3
TGGTCGACAGTTGACGGTTATTGGAGTTCATACGTTTGCTCTTCCCATCTGTCCCTTAAATCTGCTCTTTGACTTGCTGTGGCTATCATCATACCTTAACCATGCCCATATTACTTAAAGCTGACAACCTTCAGATAGTAACTTGCTTTTTCCTCAATAACAATCCACCTTAATCAACCTTAATATTATTAAATATGCTCACGCCTAGCTGCACAAGTAAAGGGATTTGTCAATCCTCCTAAATCAAGGTAATTTTGTCTAAACTTAGAACTACAAATCATTGATTTTGTCAATCCCCTAAAATCAATAGTTTTGGGCGCGTTCGCTTTTAGCGGAAGCTGAGGCCTTTGGCCACGCTTTGCGAACGCGTGACTCGCGTAGCGTTTCTTTCAGAGAATCGCATTTTCCTTCTATTTCCGGCGTTACCAATCTCATTGGATCGCCTCTTCTGCATCAATTTCATCACGATAGGCTGCTATATCTGCTAGCACCTCATCAAACAGAGGATTATTGGCATACATACCAGCAAATTCCATCCAAGGATGTTCATTATTGACAGATTCAACTTCCAAAGAAATGATATCTGCTTGAGCTAAACGCTCACTCAAGAGTTGGCGAATATTAGCGTTTGCTTCTTTTTCCTTATCAATCCTATCCATAGCGCTAATCGCTGATAGCACCTCAAGTAGCGTGCGCGTAGCGCTTAAGCTTAAGTTATTATAGCAAATCAGTAATTTGTATTTTATCGTTACAATCTCCGCGCTGATTAAACCTTGTCTATTTTAGAAGCTACTGCTACCAGCGCTATTGTTAAAATTACTAATTATAGCTATTCTCTCTGCCATTAGGTAGAAACTGATCCCCCTAAATCCCCCTTAAAAAGGGGGACTTTGAGGCAATAAACGCTATAAAAATAATAGTTAAAAACTAAGTAATTCTCTGAAAGAGACGCTACGCGATTGACCGTAGGTCACGCTACGCGATCGCTAATTTTATAAAAGCGATTATTTTAAATATACATTACGGTATTGCTTGTTTTTTATTAATCATAAAACTTACCAAAAAAAACTTTTTAAAACCCTTTAAAATTATAAATATAATAATTAAAATAATTAATAAAAAGCGAAATTAATTTTTTTTATGATGTCACAACAATTCAGGCAAAACTTCAAGAAACAACCTGCTCAGCACACTCTCAAAGGTTCTCGTCAAGCAGTACTTTCTTGCCTCCTGGCTCCCGCCTTCTAATCTGAAAATAGGAGACAGGAGTCAGGAGAGATTGATTTTCATGCATGGTGGTGAAAAAAATTGTTTATCGGGACTGTCTTGGAGCCTTCTTGCACTAGTAAGCTGCCCAACGGGGGTCAGATTGGTAGCGTACAATCACAGGATGAGCAAGGCGGTTGACCTCGACATTACCCAACTTAATATCTCCTGGCAGCTCAAACAAGGAGTGTAAAATGCCTGGGGTGAGAAAGCGAGTTGATACCGATAAATTGAGGGTGTCCGGCTGAATCGATCGCCTTGATGCTAGCACAAAACCCCAAGGCCCAAAGCTGGGGACATCTATAACATAGGGATGAACTAATAGTCCCACATTTTCCAAGGTTGCGGCAATACAACTCAGAACATTGGGAGCAAAAAAGGGACTAGATGCCTGAGTCACAAACATGCCTTTGTCTGCTAATCGCGGTAAGAGACGACGGTAGAATCCTTCTGCATAAAGCTTGGCAATAATCTCTTGATCGGGGTCGGGAAAGTCGGCAATAATCACATCAAAGGTTTCGTTGAGTGCGGGTGCCCTAATGAAAGCATCAGCATACAACACTTCGACACGGGGGTCGGAAAATGAGTTATCGTTAACTTGGACTAATTGAGGGTGATGACTAGCTAACTTGACAACCTCGGTGTCTAAATCGATTAGTAGGACTCGTTCGACTTCTGGCCATTTGAGCACTTCCCGCAAGGCCATACCATCACCTCCACCCAACACCAGAACCCGACGCCTACCAACACTAGCACTCATGGCGGGATGGACTAAAGCTTCATGGTAGCGGTATTCGTCGAGGGTGGAAAATTGCAAATCGCCATTGAGGAAGAGACGAACATCCTGTCCTTGTCGTGTGAGGACAATGCGTTGGTAGGGAGACTGGATGCGGGTGATCACTGGCCCACTATACAGAGTATTTTCCAGCTTGTCGCTAATCGGAATGGCTAAGGGAGCCAAGGTAAACAGGAGAATACCTAGGGTTAAACCCAAATATCCCCAGGGCCGCAGTCTGGGAAAGCGTCTCCCAATGGCAAACACCATTAAGGCGGGTAATGACCCTAAGACAAAAGCCGTAGGAAATAAACCGATAATGGGTAATAAGAGGATGGGAAAAGCGAGGGAACCCAGTAGTGCTCCCAAATAGTCTAACGCTAAAACACCTGCTAATGCTTCCCGCACCCCTTTGTCCAATTCCAGAATTCGGGTCAGTAGCGGCACTTCCAGTCCTGCTAGTACTCCCAGGACAATAGTGACGAAGAATAAACCCAGCCAGATGGAACCATTCCTAACAAATACAGCAAATAGTCCTAAAGGCAATACGGCAGTTAGGGGCGCAATGAGTAGTTCAACTTTGACAAAGACTAAGAGTAGTTCGTGTTGTAGAGATGGGGAATTGGTCTGATTGACAGCAATAAACTGACTCAGGTAAGACCCTAGACCCATTGCTGCGAGAAATACTCCAACGGAAATACCATAGGATAGAGCTTGATTCCCTACCAAGTAACTTGCTAGAGTTCCCAGCAACAGTTCTACCGCTAGTCCACAAATTGAGGAAACCGCAGCAGCAATCATCAGCAACCAACGCTGGTCCCGTTTGAGGGATGGGATGCTAGAGTTAGCTATCGGTTTCCCATCTGATATCGCATCTTCCATAGTCTATTTCCCAGTAGCCGGACCGCCTCCGCGAAAGCTACCATAGTCTGAGCGATTGGGCGACGATTCCCAAATACCTAGATAATAGTAACCGGATAAATATGTCCGATGTCGGGGCCAGTAGTTCTCTTGTTTTTCTTCCCGCAGGACAAGGGCTGAACGCTGAGTGTAACCTGCTATTATGGTAAATAGTGCGATCGCAACTGTCGTCGCTGTCAAAATTTTGGTCAACATGGGATCAATTCCTGGATGGAAAATACAAGTAGTGCGAGCATCTTGCTCGCGTAGTGGGAGCATCTTGCTCGAAGCCCGTGACACAGCTGAAACTGTGTAATAGATTTTTTTCTCGATATCCCACACTCCCCTAACTGTTTTTAAGGCATTAATGGCGTATCAAAAGTTGGGCTAATTTTTACCACCTCAACACTTTGTAAGGTACGGTTGCCATCAATAACTCTCAAGGTTGTGCGATCGACAGATGCATCTGGCCATACTTCCACGGAGAAACCATAGGAACTGCGAGATTCCAACAGGAAGAATGTGTGTAAATGACCTGTTGCTCTCTTGATCTTGCCGTTGATTTTGAGATAGTTCATAGGCAAGGGAAACGAACGGTTATAGATTTCCTCACCATAGGAGTCCTTGACAAAAAGGCGAACTTCTAGTTTCGATGGGGAAGTTTCATCTGCCTTAACATCAACTCTAACCCGCACAAGGCGATTTGCACCACCGACTATAGCGCGATCGCTGGGGTCGCTATCGTTAATCGTTTTGAAGATGGCTTTTTTCCCGGTTAATGGCGCTGCATATAAAGTTATCAAGGTAAGACATAATGTCCCCACTAAACCTGGCCAAAGATAGCGCGTATCTATCACTCCATTTTGGACAGTTACCTGAAACGGCACAGGTTGATCGAGTACTTGTCCTGATGTATCTCCATACTCCAAAACTGCAATGGCAATGGTCACCATCTCATCCTGCTTGGCGCGAACATCAAGTCCTCCTAACAGGTCATCGTCTTGCCAACTACCAGACTCCCCATCATCATACCAAGTTCCTGATTCATTCCAGGCTTGCTTGATGGCGGAGGCGAATGGTTGACCTTGGCCATCGAGTAACTGGATTTCATAAGTAACCCATCGGTTAAGGGGAATTTTTGCTTTAGCTTCAATGCGAAGAGCACCAATCAGCTGGCGCTTGAGGGACAGTGTTTGAAGTTGCAGCGGTTCCTCTTGCCTGGCACTGACGGTAGTAGATAGCAGTGTTTTCTGGAACCGATAACCATGGGATAAGGCTAAAAATACCAGTACTGTAGACCCGATAGCAATATAAGGCCAGGGGTCGATAAAACGACTAGTACGTTGAGTTTCAATAGTCACTGGTTTTTGTTGTGTCTCTATAAACCATTATCTACACCGACCCAGAGGTGATGTCCACAAACTCCAGTTTTTACAACCAGTGGTAATTGTCTCACCAAAGTAGAAAATAGTTTTTGTACCAACACGACGGCGTTGCTGAATTAAGGAATGAATGCGCGATCATCTGGTTTTATTAAAGCCCCCGTTGGTCCCCCAATTCTGGGGGACTTTGATAGTTTTGTTCCCCCCAGAATTGGGGGGCTAGGGGGGCGAAACCATACCCATAATCAGCAACGCCAACACGACAGGCATATTCCAATTCTCAATTCTCAAAAATTCAACAAATCAGAAGGTTGTTTTCTTTTCCTCTTCTGTGTTGGAGACATCGGTGATTCTGGAAGAGTTGGCTCTTCCGTACTTGTTATGCTAAATAAACACTTTAGCTAAGGGAGCAGGGAGCAGGGAGCAGGGAGCAGGGAGTAGTGTAAAGAGGCCGTATTCAGAAAATTTTGTTAGTTAAATACCATCATTTTCCTTATACAGTAAGCTTTATGAGTTTTTTAAGTTTAAATTTAGCATAAAAGGTACTGAAGAACCGAAGAGTTTTTGGCCTAGTTGAAGAAGATGGCCAACTAGGGTGTTGGAGAGCAATGTTTTTACTATAGCAATCCTCCCCCAATCAAAATTTTAATTGATTTTTCTTTAACAGAGGGCAGAGCTGCAAAGCTTCCGCTAAAAGCGATTGACCTGCATGTCACGCTACGCGATCGGCGAAGCCGCGCCAAAGGCGATTATCTGAAAGATACGCTACGCGAACGCTAATTTTTTATTAATCCTAAAACTTCCAAAAAAAACTTTTTAAAACCCTTGACAACTATAATTATAATCATTACAATAATCAATATAAACCGAAATGAGATTTTTTATGATGTCACAAAAATTAAGCCAAAACTTCAAGAAACAACCTGCTCAACACACTCTGAAAGGTTCTCGTCAATCAGTACTTTATAGTATGCAAATGCTGTATGCCCTAGGCTATGCAGAGATAGCGGAATGGACCCCTCTGGAAGCGACTGATGTTCCAGGGGAAGTGATCACTACAATCACCAAGTATTGGTTGTTGCCATAACACCTTGTCTTGATGCAGTCGCTCATGGGGGAAACCCCCAAGACCGCGCTGCATCGCTAATTTTCTGGGGGGGTTTCCCCCCTGGCCAAGGTTTTGGTCGAATCAGATAGGATCTGATCAGGTTAGGTTTGCTAATTTTGTGACATGAAAAATTGGAATAGCCGTGGATAGTATTTCTGCGGCTATTTTTTTTTACTTTACTCCCTACTCCCTACTCCCTGCTCTCTATAGTGTTTCTAGGACTCATGAGGTACACAGGATTGTTTCACTCTTGGCTAATCCCTGCTCCCTGCTCCCTGCTCCCTGTTCCCTGTTCCCTGTTCCCTTTGCTATATAATTTAAAAAAATAACCTTTAATTCAAAAGCGATGGAAACTCAAGACTTAAAAACACTGATCAAAGAAAGCATCCGAGAAGTTTTGAGAGAAGAAAGACTCTTACTCTGTCATATGTTAATGCCTTACGTTAGTGATCAAGAGCAACAAGAGCTTGACACCACCTTTGGTTTACCTCAAGACTATGAAACTGAAGACGTGACTGATCTGACAGATTGGATTAAAAATGACTATTAAATTCCGCAAGAGTGCGATTAAATTCTTAGAGTCTGCTGATCAGGAAACTACCGCAAATATTCGTAAACAACTCAGGCAGCTTGTTGATGCTATTGAAACTAAGTAAATTATTCCTTTTAACGACCTAGACATCAAGTAAATGAAAGGAAATTGGTAAGGCTTTTATCGATTGCGTATTGGTAAAGTTAGAGTAATTTTTACCATTAATTTAACCTTAGCAGATATAGAAATTTATACGATTGGCTTTAGAGGAAATGTCTATAAAAATAGATAATCTCTGACCCAATGGCCATTACAATTGAGGAGCAACGATTTGAGGAGGAACGATTGATCACCATTAGCGTAACATAAACAATATCTGGAGGGATGAAGATGGAAGCTGAGTATGATTTTAGTCAAGGTAAGCGTGGCGCGATTGACCCGATGCCATCTGGTAAGACTCGGATCACTATTTGTTTAGATAACGATGTTATTGAGTGGTTTCGTGAGCAGGTACATCTATCTGGTGGAGGCAATTATCAAACCTTGATTAATCAGGTGTTGCGTCAGCACATTCAGCATCAACCAATAGAAGTAGAAGGAGATCAGGAAAGTATTCCGATCACAGAAATTATTCAAACTCAATAAGCTTGGTAAAATTATCGCTCTGGTAACGATCAAGGAATTTCATCTAAGGATTTAAAGGGTAAGTTATTAGGATAAAAGTTTGATTGACTATAGTTTTATAAGACAATTCGTGATCCTCGAAATGTTTATACTCACATCTGGCACCATTGGAATTAATCGTCGGTGGGCAGTGCCTAGCAATGCGCTTTGCAAGCTGATCTTATCTGTCTCAAGCACTGCCCACCCTACTTGCTAGCCGAGAGAGCATTAGAGATTCGGCAGGAAATCTTGGGAGAAGAACACCCTGATGTAGCAATCAGCCTCAATAATCTGGCTGGATTCTACGAAAGCCAGGGCAGATATGTTGACATACTCACCGTCCTAGAAGAACTGTGATTCTTGACAGATCATCGGGGTGTGCTGCCGTTCGCGTAGCGTGACCTACGGTCTCAACAGTCTTATCGCCCCTCCTTGCCCATTTAGAGTCATGCCGATGCCCCATGCCGACTTTTTCTATGTTTCTAGCAGCGTTGATGTCTCTGTCCTGCTCGGTTCCACAATTAACACAGAGTATTGAGCGTACGGACAAATCGAGTTTCCACCACTTGAACCCACAATCTGAGCAGATTTGACTAGTGGGTTCCCAACGGCTTATAACCCGAAAATCCCTGCCATATTTATCTGATTTTGCTTGAGCTAGACTCCTAAATTCTGACCAACCTTGCTGGCTAATAGCTCGCGCTAGTTTGCGATTTTTGACCATTCCTGACACGTTAAGGTCTTCTAGGACAATTACTTGGTTCTCGCTGACTATCCTAGTTGAGAACTTATGCAGGAAGTCTTTCCTTTTGTTGGCGATTTTATTATTTAGTCTTGCGATCTTAATGCGAGTTTGCTCCCTCCGGTTAGACCCCTTGGCTTGTCTAGCAAACTTTCGTGTTTGTTTGCGTAATTTTCGATCGCGTAGCGTGAGCAAAGCTCAATCTAGTTTTGAATAGTCAGGACTCTTGACATGACCCCCATCACTCATTACCGCGAAAGTCTTGATACCTAGATCAATCCCAATGCTTTGGTTCTTGGCATCAACTTGAACAGGCTCAATATCTACTACAAAGCTCAAGAAATAATTGTTAGCACAATCTAAGATAATGGTCACAGAGCTTGGATCAGATGGCAATTCCCTAGACCAGATCGGTTTGACTACCCCAATCTTGGCTAAGTAAACTCCATCACCTTGAATAGAGAAACCTCTGCGAGTTAATCTTGCTGATTGATTATTGGATCGCTTTTTGAATCGTGGAGACCTAACTTTTCGTCCTTTTCGTTTTCCATTGTGCGACTCAAAGAAGTTCTTAAAAGCAACTCCCAAATCAGCTACGGACTGCTGCAAAGGAACGACTGACACTTCAGACAACCATTTTCTTTCTTCGGTCTTTTTAGCCTGAGTTATGACCAGTTTCTGTAAGTCTCCAGATTTTAGAACTTTCTTAGATTTCTTGCAAATAGCCAGAGCATCGTTCCACACGACTCTGACACAGCCAAACAGCCTAGCTAAGTCCTGTTTCTGTTGGTCAGTTGGATAAAAACGATATTTGTATCTTGCTTTCAATTGGCGTTTATTAGTTGGTCTGTACTCCGATTATAGTGTAATCTACAAGATTTGACAATGGGTTTCCGGAATATTGGCACAGTATTACGCTCCTTGCAAATGCACCTAGTATGCGTAACTAAGTACCGCCAAAAAATATTGACCACTGAGAGTCTCGCGGCCATTGAAAATTCGTTCAAAGAAGTGGCTAATAAAATGATTTTTTAAATTAGAGAACTTAATGGTTTGTTCGCGCAGCGGAGGCCGTAGGCCACAGTTACCGTAAGAATAAAGGAGCCAAAATTTGCCAAGTTTTAACCAAAGGTGCGCTTGACCTATTAAGAATTAAATTCGCCACGGGTCCCACCTCTTTTACGTATAGCTGAACAACCATAAAGGCTCCTTTATTCTAAGGTTTATATCCAGCGAAGGACGGGGCTTGAGACCCATTTTTTTGGTCAATATCGAGCTGCCCTCCAGTCCCTAGCCACAGATTCTCCCTTGACTGATCAACAAGCTCTAGAGATTCTGTGTGCCAGAGATGCACTCAACAATGCCCTCACTCAGGAACCCTTCATACCTGCAGAGCTTCTAGAGTGCATCCATGAGCTAGATGCCCAACTCCAACAACACAAACAACGGATTTACCAAGCTCTGGAACTTTCTAGCTATCGCAACAGCCTACCAGCAAAGCCTAAGGGCTGGTGGTGGTATCTGGATCAACAGCGTCCTCCTCATCCCCTAGATCGTTGCGACTGGGTGTTTAACGGTGTCACCTTTGCAGGTTGGAGTGTCAGTCTGGCTCTGCTGGTCAATATTGCCAGTCGTTTCTTAAGTGGTGGTCCGGATGTGGTTGGCACTTTTGCCATCATTGTACCAACTTTGATCACTCTGCTAAAAGCCAAAAGTGACCTTACCGAAGAAGACCAAAAAGACAACGATTTCTCAGAAGCATTGAAAAAAGGTTTTGAGGAATTGCTAACTCGTTTGAAGGTGCCCAAGTTTCTTCATGCTGAAACTAAGTTTTGCTCCACCATGGCTCTACTGTTGGGATTGCTAGGGTTTTGGTATAGTCTACCCAGTATTTCAGCTATCTACAATCAACGTGGCTTAGAGCACTATCGAGCCGGTGAGCTTAGTAGTGCTGAAGCCGACTACCAAAGAGCGATTGCCCTGGAGCCTGATAATGCTAAGGCCCATTACAATCTTGGACGACTGTATGAAGACTGGTTACAGCTCAAGAAATCAAAGCAAGAGTACCAGCTGGCGGTAAGTGCCAACATTCCTCGGGCATACAACAACTTGGCCAGACTCTACATTCTAGAAAAGGACTATCCTAAAGCGGCAAACCTTTTAGTTGAAGGTCTAAAATTAACCACAGAGCAATCAGTTTATCCAGAGGATAAATACAATCTATATAAAAATCTAGGCTGGGTAAGATTCAAACAAAATCGGGATGATGAAGCTAAAATTGCCCTGGAAAAAGCTACCAAGATTGCTAAGAATCCAGATGTGGCCAAATATCTGCCCAATCGTGCCTCTGCCTCTTGTATTTTAGCTCAGGTACTTGAACGCCAGAAAAAACCTGAAGCTGCCAAAGAATCTCTCAAGCAATGGGAACATTGTCGCGATTTAATCATCACAAATCTCAGTATTTCAAAAGCAAACAAATGGCTAGATTTAGCTAATAAATTAGGAATAGGAAATCGTTTGATTCCAGAAGAAGACACCTGGTTACATCTAGCTAATGAACGTATTCAGAAAGCTCAACAACAGAAACAAAGGCCATGATTTGGAAACGTCTATTCTCCATCTCCCTACTTTCCACGGTTCTAATCGCGATCGCGGCTCCAGCAACTATTCCGGCTGAAGGTCTGTACTACATCGCAGCTGTCACAGGAGATGTTCAAGTGAAACGTCGCCTGTGGTTTGGTTATGATCGAGCTCACCAAGGAGATCGTCTCAAGCTAACAGACCAGATCTGGGTCAAAAACCCTCAGTCCTCTGCTACAGTTTCCTGCAGTGATCTCAGTAATTGGCAAGTTCCTTTAGGAAAAGCTTTGAAGGTGTCTGAAGTTTGCCCAAATTCAGGAATATTGTTCCGACCGGGAGATAACCTAGCACCTGGACGTGGCATCGAGAATGAAGACTTTCCCTACCTGATCAGTCCGAGGAATACAGCACTACGTCCTAATCAACCCCTGACCCTGCGCTGGCATGGGGTGAAAGAAGCCAGCCACTATGATGTTACTATCAAGGATTTGGCAACACCAGTGTGGGACAAACGGGTATCTGAAGCCATAGTTGATTATCCTGATAGCTCCGAACTCCGACGGGATCGGGATTATTTTATAGTGGTAACTGCTAGTACCGATGTGTCTTCACTTGAAAATCCCAATCAAGATCCAGCTCCCACCATTACCCTGCTGACAGATGACCAGGAGCAGGAGCTGAAGAAGAACTTAGCTCAGATTGAGACACAAAATCTGGATGCAGATGCCAAAGCTCAGAAAAAAGCTCATCTGTATCACAGCACTTGCCAAGATCTAAATTATCCCAACACTTGTCTCAATCAGAATGCCATTGACCTTTTAGAAACAAGAATCAAAGCTGGTACAGAAAATCCTGCCATTTATCAGATCCAAGCTGACATGTATAAGCGCATTGGACTAAAGCGACACGCTCAGCAGCGTTACCGCACAGCCCTGGCACTGGCCACAAAGGCTAACAATTTGCCATTGCAGGCGGAAATTCAAGAACAGCTTGGTGAGATTGCCCACAACCTAGAAGAGTATGCTGAAGCAGTTGAATGGCTAGAGGCTGCTGAGGGAATTTATCAAAAGCTTTTAAATTTGGAAGATCCAGAGGTAAAAAGCAAGCTAGAGCAGCTAAGGAATGATATTGAGGATTCTCAACGGAGGATTTGAGGGGGGAAGTAAGTAGTCAGGGGTCAGCTATCAGCTATCAGCGGTCAGCTGTTGGCCTTGTGGCACAGGCTTTGAAGCTGTGACATAGCCCATTAGCTGAATGCTTACGGAAAAACTGTCACCATTGGTGGCAGAAATTGGTGCATCTCCTAAAAGCTGTTTGACCCGGTGGGTGGAACAGGCATTAGGCGTGGAAAGGGTATCAGGCGTGGAACAGGCATCTTGCCTGTTACAGTGTTCGGAAGGGCTGTCCCAACACTGGCGGTGCGTTACGGGACGGGCTATTCCAACACTGGCTACGAGGCGGAAAATTAAGGCGAGCCCGTCCCTAACGCACCCTACGAGGCTGCTTTACCTTTGTTATGATCACCTTTTGGACAAATGTTGTTGAATCGGAAACCAGATGAGTGACTTGGATTCAGGGAAGTATCGGCAACTACTAGTAGAAGTCAAGGAGCGCATTCGCGAGGCCCAGTACCAATCCCTCAAAGCAGTCAACAAGGAATTAATTACTCTTTATTGGGATATTGGACGGTTAATTGTTACCCGTCAACAGGGAGAAACCTGGGGTAAGTCAGTGGTGGAACAACTAGCAAAAGACTTACAAGCGGAGTTTCCAGGTATCAGTGGCTTTTCGGTTCGGAATATCTGGAATATGCGCAATTTATATCTCACCTACTCTCAAAATGAAAAACTGCAACCAATGGTTGCAGAAATTGGTTGGAGTCATAATTTGCTTATTATGCAAAAGTGTAAATATGACTTAGAGCGAGAGTTTTATATCCGGATGACGCGGAAATTTGGCTGGACAAAAAATGTTTTGATTCACCAAATAGAGAATCAAACCTACGAGAAAACGTTGCTGAATCAAACGAATTTTGAACAGACAGTTTCCGAGGATATTCGTAAGCAAGCTAAGTTAGCCGTTAAAGATGAGTACATCTTTGATTTTTTGGAGCTAGCCGATCAGTACAGTGAGGGTCAGTTAGAGCAAGCAATTCTAGCCAAGGTCGAACCATTTTTACGGGAAATGGGAGGAATGTTTGCTTTCATTGGCAGTCAGTATCGCTTAGAAATTAGCAACAAAGAGTATTTTATTGATTTGCTGTTATTTCATCGCCATCTAAAATGTTTGGTAGCCATCGATTTAAAAATCGGGGAGTTTTTGCCGGAATATATAGGCAAGATGCAGTTTTATTTAGCAGCGTTAGATGATAAAGTGAGGCTAGAAGAGGAGAATTCTGCCATAGGAATTATTCTGTGCAAGTCTAAGGATAAGACCATTGTGGAATATGCCTTAAAGGAGTCAAACAAACCGATTGGTGTTGCTACTTATCGAATAGTTTCAACCTTACCACAACAATTGCAGAATCAACTTCCTGCACCTGAACAAGTGGCTCTGTTATTGGAGGGGGTGGAGTGATAGTAAGCATTAGCTGAACGCGCACGCGTGTGCGTAGCACATAAGCTGTTCGCGTTCGCGTAGCGCATAAGCTGAATCCCTTAGAAATTAGCAACAAAGAGTATTTTATTAATTTGCTGTTATTTTATGGCCGTCTCAACTGTTTGGTAGCCATCGATTTAAAAATAGGATAGTTTTTGTCGTAATATTTAGCCAAGATGCAGTAGCTCAGAGTGATGAGGTGCAATTGTGAATCAGTTTTTGCTAGCAGCATTTAAAGAAGCTCAGATAGGTTTACAGGAGGGAGGAATACCGATAGGTTCAGTTGTGGTTAAGGGCGGTAAAATTGTAGGGCGTGGACACAACAGGAGAGTCCAAAAAGGTAGTGCAATCCTTCATGGCGAGATGGATGCTCTTGAGGATATTGGCTCTCAACCTGCTTCTTTTTATCAAGATGTAGTTTTGTACACTACATTGTCCCCATGCAGTATGTGTACTGGCGCTATTTTGTTGTACAAGATCCCTCATGTTGTGATTGGGGAAAACCAAACTTTCTTAGGTGAGGAAGAATTACTCCGTTCTAGAGGTGTGATTGTTGAGGTTTTAAATGACGATAGTTGCTATCAATTAATGCAAGACTTTATTCTGAATAACTCTAAACTTTGGAATGAGGATATTGGTGTTGTGTAAGCATTAAGCCGTTGGCTGGAAGCAAAGCTTATCACCTCACGGGGTGACAAGCGCTCTTTAAAATCTTACAGGGGTTAGGTTTTAGGGGTTAGGTGAAGCGTGAACATCTTCATGGCGTAGTGGTTGATTAAAACTATCTATGCAGTTGGATTGGTGAAAATTGCTTCAACTGCTGGGAAATACAACAACACGAGTCGCTGTAATTTTCCTAAAACCTAAAACCTAACACCTAACACCTGCCTAGGTTTGAGCTTTGTTGTCACCCCTTGAGGCTTATAACATATTTCTATTCCCTACTCCCTACTCCCTACTCCCTACTCCCTACTCCCTACTCCCTACTCCCTATTCCCTATTCCCTGTTCCCTGTTCCCTGTTCCATTTTTACTTTTATAAAACCACCTTTAATACCAAGGTTTGGATCGCGAAGTTGGATATTATCTTCTATTTCAAAGGCACAAGGTAGTTTAGCAGACCAGCATAGTTCATGGTCTTCTGGAGAGATATCTGGGGGAGACAAATAATTAATACCATTAACTTGTTTTTTTTCTAAATATGACGTCATCATTTGGGGAGGGAGAATCAGTCGATAGGACGTTTTTTGATTTAGAACAATAGCTAAGGTGATAACCGCTAATGCTAAATAACTAATTATCCTAAAAACTAGAGGAATTATAAATAATTTTGATTCCTGTATTTTTTTTGTAATTAGGAAATTAAAATTGCCAAACTTTTTATTAAAAATAATAGTAATATATAAACCAGGTATAAGAATTATATATCCTATTCCAAATCTGATTACGGGAGCATAGAGCATCAGAAATACCGTTCCCGAAATAGCTAATCCTAATACCCACATCAAACTCCAGAGGCGATGATTGATTGATGTTCTGAGAATAGAGATAGTTAAGAAAATTGAAATTAAAATTATTACAGTAGCGATTTGATTTAGAGTACTATTAATCAACCAAATCCCAAATAACCAAAGCCAGGGAGGAATATTTGGTGGAGCTGAGTCAAACCAAATTCCCCAAACTTGAGTGTTCTCAGCAACTGCTTTAGCTTCTTCTGCTGTCCAAGACCAAGGTAAATCCAGACATAAGAATGATGATGGAAAAAGTGGGCAACCAGAGGTGACGATATTGACAGCGAACATGGGTGATAAGAGTAAACTAGTGATGACAGCACCTATCACTAGTCGTTTTATACAAAACCTACTGAAAACACTATAAAAAATAACTGATATTAATAATATAGGTAGACAAGTAAGCTTTATAGTTACAGCTCCAGCTGCTAAAATTAGTGGGATAAATTGATCGTAAAATTTATTATTAAATTTATTTTTAAAACTATAATTTTCATCCTGAGTTACGGATGATGAGCGATGGTGAGCAATGATTAACATTGCCCAAGCGATGATTACGGTCAGCAAAATTACTGGGATATCTGGTGATGGAGATACCAGAATATCTGACATTAAACTGGATAGAGCTAGGAGAGGGAGTAGAATTAATGAGCAGATGACGATAAACCAGTCACTGAGCTGTGCTTGATTGGTAAATAGTTGAGGTAGAGCAATCAGAAAGTGTACTATTGCCAGAAGAAAGGCAAAGCCATTGGTGATGGCACTAACTTGAGCATCGAAAATTGGAGGGTTAAACGGAGCAGCGAGAGCAAACCACGATGAGGTAAAACCAAGCTGCTGAAGAAGCAGGGCGATACCTGGCACTGCTCCATACTCGGACAACCATCGGATGGCTCCATAGTGATAGAGACCTGTGTCAAGCCAAGTGACTTGTCGGCTGGTGAATGCTGCGACACCAAATTCTAAGGTGAACAATCCCAAAGCTAAGTTGGGAAACACCATGAAAAATAGATTAGCAATTTCATCCCGGGTAGGTTGTGATGTCAGAGACAATAAACTTAGACTAGCAGCGGTACACCAGCCTACCCAGGAATTGAGGGGAAATACTAGGGAGGTTGCTAGCAGTGCAATGGAGAGCACAACGATGCCCAACCACACTGCTGCAATAATGCGATCGCTAACTCGTTTAAAGGAATCCGCTTGCAGTAAATTCAGTACAGCAGTTCCGATCAAGTAGCAAGGAATAAGTAGAAAATTCCAAGTCGTGATGAAGTAGAACATGCCTATATAGCATTTGTATCTGGGTTGTAAACACACGAATTGCCGAAAAAGGCAAGAGGCAAGAGCGATGCAGCGCGGTCTTGGGGAGGCAGCGCGGTCTTGGGGGTTCCCCCGGAGACGAAACCTTAGATAGTGGAGCCTTTATAGTTAGCAGGTTATGCAGAAAAGGGTTCAATATTTGTTAATAAGGCTCCACTATCTTACGGTAACTTGGCCGTAGGCCACGCTTGGCCGTAGGCCACGCCAAAGGCGAACGCGAACAAACCATGAGCGACTGCCGTGGTTTCCCCCATGAGCGACTGCATCAAGACGGCAAGAGGCAAAAGGGGAAAGAGATCCTCAGTTTTATTGGACAGTAAAAAAAAGACCATACAGGTTTACATCTCAAATACAAACCCTATAGCGTTTCTAGGACTCATGAGGTACACATAACTGTTTGACTATTGACTCTTGCCTTCCCCTCCTGGGAGGGGTTAGGGCGTGTTTTCAAAGTTTTCCGCAAGATTATGATCCCCCCCAGCCCCCCTTAAAAAAGGGGGGAGCCATACTCAAAGTCCCCCTTTTTTAAGGGGGATTTAGGGGGATCTCCGAGTTTGAAAACAGGCCCTAGGGGTGGGTTCCTGCTCCCTGCTCCCTGCTCCCTGCTCCCTAAAACCCAGATATTTGTACCTCACAAGTCGTATAATTGCTATATAGCCTATACAGGCTGAAAAACTGAGTCCTCTACTGAATCCTGTTTTTGCTTTAACTCTTCTGTAGTAAATTCTTCATAGTAAGACCGTTCAGTATTTACCTCCCACAGATCATGGTTTTCCCCCAGTAAATTCTTAACTGCTAGCATTCCTGTTAACATCGAATGGTCTTGATTGTTGTAGCGATGCATCCCATTACGTCCAATGGTTTGTAGGTTATCAAAGTCTGCTAAAAAATCTTGAATCACTTGTAAATGCTGACGATAATCACGGTCGTAAACAGGGTAAGCTTTAGGTTGGCGCAACACAGTACCATCTTCTACAGCCTTGGCATCAGCTAGACCTAAACTCGCCAATTCACGGGTGGCTAAATCCAGCAATTTGCTCTCAGATAGATTCCATATTTCATCTCCCTCATTACAGAAGTATTCTAAACCCAGACAGGTCTTGCTAGGATCCGATACCATTTTTGGACTCCAATTCTTAAAGTTTTGGATGCGACCCACTTTCACCTCTGGACTATGGATATAAATCCACTGATCAGGAAATAAATCTTTAGCATCAATAATGAGCGCTACAATAATAAAAGCTCGATAAGATAGGGATTTTGCTGCTTGGATTACCGCTGGTGGGGGAGGTGGATCGAGTTTTTTAACCAGTGCTGTCACTGGCATACTAGAGATAAAATTGTCTCCAGAGATACTGATAGTTTTTTCATCCTGCAAAGCAGTAATGCTTTTGATATGATTACCATCTCGTTGAATACTAGTGACTACAGTATTCAGTCTTACCTGACCACCTTGATTATCTACTGCTTGCTGAAATTTTTCCCACATCATCCCTGGTCCAAGTATGGGGTAATCAAATTCCTTAATCAAGCTTTTGCTATTTTGACTTCCGAACAAAGCATTGATAATTGCTCGTTTTAGAGATAATTTTTGAATACGCTGTGCTGCCCATTCTGCTTGAATTTTATCGCAGGGTATGCCCCAAACTTTCTCCGTATACGTTTTAAAAAAGATTCTGTATAAACGACGACCAAAGCGATCGCTTACCCACTCTTCAAAGGTTTCAGGTTCATGCCAAGGTCGCAATTTTGCCTTGATTTTTGCCTTGAAGTAGCTGAGCAAAATAACCAGACTGTTAATGATCCCTAGATTCGATAGGGTGTTAAAAATTGAGAGGGGATAGTCGTAGAATTTTCCCTGGTAATAAATCCGTGACATGCGGGGAACTTTGATAAAGTCTTCCCCTAAAACCTCTTGCCAACGTTGATGCGCTGCTTCTACTTTGGTATAGAAGCGATGACCACCAATATCGAAGCGATAGCCTTTGTAGACTTCGGTGCGAGCAATACCACCGACTTTATTGGATTTTTCTAAAACGATAGGTTTAATGCCTTGTTTAACCAGGTCATAGGCAGCAGTAAGACCAGCCGGTCCTGCCCCTGTAATCACTACGGGATAATGTTCCATTGATTAAAAATAGTGCGTCAGTGGTGAGTGCGTTAGTGGTCAGTGCTTAGTAGGAGAATATCGATTTTTATTCCATAGCGATCGCAATTCTAGGTTAACCCTAAAATTCAAACAGTTATTATCAACTATTATTGTTAAATTTTTAAAATTAAAACTCCGCAATAATCAGGATTCAATAATGATTAAAACCTGAGATATTAGGCAAGTCTATCAGAGGTTTTAGGTACTTTTTAAACCAATGACGAACTATACCAATGGCAAACGCAAGTCCGCTGTAAAAGTAATACAGCCAGTGCCATGGAACGGTTCGTATAGTGAATAATAGACCACGCTTTTGATAAAAGAATTGGTAGACAGGTCTGTTGAGTACTAGCAGGGCGAGACTAAACACACAGGTAGCAATAGCAATCACAGTACTAGACCACCAATAAGCTGTAACTAAAGCACCTAGTAGAGCATAGACCAACACCACACTAATACGACTAGACAGTTTTAGGTTCAAGTCACTGATAAACTCACGACAGTTTTCTGGACTTGCGTCGCGAACCTTGAGAATTATGGCAGTCCAGGGCAAGGCGCGGTAGAAAAAGTCAGCTCTAAGCAGAGAAATTATCCCCCAGCGCTTGAGATGTTTCACCCGTAGAGTCTTACACAGCTTAATCCTGTAACCTTTTTCCTTGAGTCGATAGCCTAACTCAATGTCTTCAATACAGGGTTGACGATAATTTTCCTCAAAGCCACCCATGGCAAGAAAGATGTCACGACGGATTGCGCCACAGGCACCCCAAAAGGTAGATGCTTGTTCAGATGCAGTTTGGTGAGTGTAGTGGTGGAGTAAATTTTTGTACTGGGAAAGGAAATTAGCAGCACCGGGAGCATCGTCATAAGAACCAATTAAAGCGGTTAAATTAGGTTCATTGTTAAAGATTTTCACCACTTGACCAATAGTATCCGGATAGATTGCTACATCAGCATCTATAAAGAACAGGATATCGCTCTGTGCTTCTTTCGCTCCTAGGTTTCGGGCTTTAGCGGGACCCCCTGCTGTGGGCAATCGAATTACCGTGGCTCCAAAATCTTGGGCTATACGCCATGAGCCATCAGTATCGCCATCAGCTACTACAATCACTTGATCGGGAGGGGGTTGAGCTTGAGATAGTCTGGCAAGACATTGGTGAAAGTCTTCGCCTCCGTTGTATACGGGGATGATTACGGAGATAGTGAGTCTAGCAGAGTCAATCATTCTTTAGAGAATTTACCTTCAATTACTGATTGAGATTTTGAGATTAAATCGTTACTCTGCATCTCAATAATACCCTCAAATAGTATAACATTAGCTTAGGAAAAAAAATCAGTTTATAATAAATTTAACTAACTCGTTGATTGGCTTTAACAAAACTACCGAATAATCACCAATAGAGATTTTATTTTCAAAAAGTCCTGAATTGACTGAGTAACTCTGTACTTGTAATAGAGGTTGTGTCTACAGGTTTAGCAGTCAGGCATCCGCTATCAGCAGTCAGCGGATAATCCCATTTGATATATAGCAATTCTCTATGCCATGAGGTACAAATCGATCCCCCTAAATCCCCCTTATCAAGGGGGACTTTGAGGTTGAAAAGCGTACCTCATAAATCCTAGAAACGCTATAGCTAAATGCTGATAGCTAAATTAAAAACTCAGTTTATCCCTGTGGAAAGTATAGATATAAAATTTAAATCATCAAATGTCGGTTGTTAAAACAGTTGATAGCTTACCACTAGTTTCAGTGATTATCCCTGCCTATAATACAGAGCAGTTTATTGAAATCACATTACAGTCTGTTCTTTCTCAGACCTATAAAAATATGGAAGTGATAGTGGTAGATGACGGTTCTCAAGACCGCACAGCTGAGATTGTTCAATCTATTGCTAAGCAAGATCAGCGTGTTATTTTACTACAACAACCAAATTTAGGGGTGGCTGCTGCTCGTAATTTAGGGATTAAAAACGCGAAGGGAGATTATATTGCTCCCCTGGATGCTGATGATATTTGGTATCCGCAAAATTTAGAAAAGCAAGTTAAACGCTTCTTGGCAACAGAGCGATCGGTAGGGTTGGTTTATGCTTGGTCGGCGGATATTGATGCCGAAAATTCACTGACTGGAGATTTCCGTGCCTCAACTATAGAAGGAAAGGTTTATAAAACTCTGGTATGTCATAACTTTTTAGGCAATGCTAGTGCATCTGTAATTCGCGCCTCTTGTTTTGAAACCGTCGGTGGCTACAACTGTCAATTGAAAGCACAACAGGCTCAAGGGTGTGAGGATTGGGAGCTCTATCTGCGAATTTCAGAACATTATGAATTTGCTGTTGTGCCGGAATTTATGATTGGCTATCGCAAGATTGTTAGTAGTATGTCTCGCGACTACAGCCAAATGGCTAAGTCTCATGGTTTGATGCTACGTGACGTTCAACAAAGGCATCCAGAGATTCCAGCAGCACTTTATCGATTGTCTAAGAGTAGTTTTTATATGTATTTGGCACGACAAAGTAGTCAGTGTAGTAGCGATCGCAGTACATTATTTTGGCTATCTCAAGCTTTGAAAGCGGATTTTATTACCCCTATTTTTCGCTATGGGTTGTATATCTTGTTCATTAAAAGCGTATTTAGAATGATCACTAAGCTTAAATCTGATAATTATGTTAATAAACCGGGTTTATCAGTCAGTTATGCGGATTTAACGAAACGCCGAGGTAGTCTATATTTCAAGCTCTTGCTTGGAAATTTATTACACCGTTCACTGCTGATGATATAAAAGATTTTCGATTATGCTTTATCCAATCAAAGTAGTAGACATTGAGTTGAGCCGCCCCCTGACTACTCTTGATGGTTTGGATGGTTATATGGCAGTGCAAGGACTGCTTCGCTTCCATGGTGCGCCAATTGGATATGTTAAAGCACCGATTACTAATGGTCACTGCACAGCACAAACCTTAAGTAAACGTATTCTGGAAGACCATAGCGAGACGATTATCAATCGTCTTTTGTACAATGGATTATCCTTACCTCTCGGACGGGAAAGCTTGTGCCTTGAGGATTTGTTTGATGTGCCACCACCGGAGTATAAGGGCAAGTTGCCGTTAGTAACAGTTGCGGTTTGTACTCGCGATCGCACTGGTAATCTTGCTTTATGTTTAGATGCTATCAATCAACTGGATTATCCTTACTTAGATATTGTAGTTGTTGATAATGCTCCCACCAATGATAGCACCAAAAAACTGGTAGAAACTTATGGTAATATTCGTTATATCTGTGAACCTCGTCCAGGTTTAGATTGGGCGAGAAACCGAGCTATTCTTGAAGCTAAAGGAGACATTATTGCCTATACTGATGATGATGTAGTGGTTGATTCAGCATGGGTGAAAGCCTTAGCCCTAGTGTTTATTAAACATCCTGACGTTATGGCAGTGACTGGGTTAGTTGTGCCTTATGAATTGGAAACCGAAACACAAGTGCTGTTTGAAATGTATGGTGGCTTCGGGCGAGGCATGAGGCGTAAATGGTATCAGGTTAATCGAGGCAACAAAATCCATTGGAGACTCCTAGGTACTGGAGAATTCGGTACAGGGGCAAACATGGCTTATCGCCGCTCAGTCTTTGATGATATTGGTTTCTTTGACCCTGCTTTAGATGTGGGTACTGTCACTAATGGTGGTGGTGATTTAGAAATGTTTTTCCGGGTGCTTAAGGAAGGACATACCCTGGTCTATGAGCCTAGTGCCATAGTGCGCCATCGACATCGACGGGATTATGCTCAGTTGCGTACGCAAATTACTAATAACAGTATTGGTCTGTTTTCTTACGCTATCCGTAGCGTCTTTGCCTATCCAGATGAGTGTCTTTCTTTCTTCTTGCTTTTGCTATGGTGGATAGTTTATTGGAATTTAAGACGTCTGTGTCTTGATTTCAAAAATCCCACTCGCTTCCCACGGGATTTAATTCTGGCTGAATTCAAAGGCTGCTTCACTGGTTTAACTCGCTATCACAAAGCTCGCCACACTGCTGCTGAGATTACTCAATCTTTCGGTAACCAAGAACGAGAAACAGAAGTTGATATAGATAGTGATCCATACCCGATTTTTTCTGACCCTATCTTTCCTGCTCTGACTAAGGAAGAAATACCAAAGATTAAAACCAATCCAGGTATGGCAGTGCGCACTGTCGATCTACGGGAACCTTTACAGGCAATAACTGATGTAAAAGAGTACTCATCAGTACGAGTCTTTGTAAAATGGCATGATCACCTTTTAGGTAGCGTTGATATTGCTAACCCTGATCGAGGGATTAGCAAGAATCGCTTAATTGAGGTTATTGTCAATCAGTTTGGTCAGAAGCTGCTGCAAGTAGACCGTAACTTCAGTAGGGATTACTATCATAATCAAGCACTATCTATCTTAACGAATCACTATAAATCCAAGGATAAAGAGACTGATTTACTAACTTATTTACCGGATACTATACCAGTCTCTATTATCATCGCTACCTATGATCGACCCCAAGATTTGCGGAAGTGTTTGTGTAGCCTAGTTGCCCAAGAGTCTACTCGACAATTGGAAATTATTGTAGTTGATAATCATCCCGCTTCTGGTTGGACTCCACCAGTAGTTGCTGAGTTTCCTGATGTTATTTTAGTTAGTGAATCCCGTCAGGGATCAGCTTATGCTCGCAATGCTGGGTTTGTTGCTAGTACCGGGGATATCGTGGTTACGATAGATGATGATGTTACTGTACCACCAGATTGGTTAGAAAAGCTAATCGCTCCTTTTGCTAGACCGGATGTAATGATTGTCACAGGTAATGTTTTGCCCTTACAGTTGGAAACTAAAGCCGAGCAGTGTTTTGAAAATTATGGCGGCTTGGGACGGGGCTTTGAACGGTTGGAGGTTAACGGAGATTGGTTTGAATCCTTTTTCTACAAGCCTGTACCAACTTGGACCTTAGGAGCAACGGCTAATGTTGCTTTTCGTAGCAGTATCTTTCGCCATCCCAAGATTGGCCTCATGAACGAAGTCCTCGGTGCTGGTATGCCTTCAGGAGTTGGAGAAGATACTTACTTATTTTATAAGGTACTTAAAGCTGGCTACACCCTGGTCTATGAGCCAAACGCTTATGTGTGGCATAAGCATCGTACTGAAATGGCAGAGCTACGTCGTCAGCTTTACAACTACAGTAAAGGTCATGTTGCTTACAATCTCACCACATTACTAGAAGATGGAGATTGGCGAGGATTGGTACAAATAGTGCTGGGATTGCCACTTGCTCATTTATGGCGCATCTTTGAACGGCTAAAAGGTTCAAGCAATTATCCGATCTCCCTAATCTGGTTGGAAATTACAGGTAATCTGGCTGGAGTTTGGTCTTTGTGGCAATCTCATCTACGGGTT
Source organism: Moorena sp. SIO4G3 (assembly GCF_010692305.1). Lineage (NCBI taxonomy): Bacteria > Bacillati > Cyanobacteriota > Cyanophyceae > Coleofasciculales > Coleofasciculaceae > Moorena > Moorena sp. SIO4G3. The sequence goes on from NZ_JAAHIG010000113.1 coordinate 22,931, forward strand.
AAACGTGAAGGTCGTATAGCAATGGGAACAGGGAGTAGGGGGTAGGGAGTAGGGAACAGGGAACAGGGAATAGGGAACAGGGAGTCGGGAGTCGGGAGTCGGGAGTCGGGAGTCGGGAGTCGGGAACAAAAATTATCACAATATTGTTTCACTCTCGTCAAACAATAATCTCAGGAAAATACTTAAAATTTTAGTTTATAAAAGTATTAATTATTATCTTAAGAATAACAAATAAATTTTCAATACTCTGGTAAATAAAGCCTTAATTTCTTTTGATTTAATGCTTGATTAAACTATAAAAATTATGGCTATAGCAGCATTTTAATAAATATCACAAAATAATCGGCTCTATTTCCTACGATTCCCGATTCCCAATTCCCAATTCCCGATTCCCGATTCCCGATTCCCGATTCCCGATTCCCGATTCCCGATTCCCGATTCCCGATTTATATCAATCCTAGTTTTACATCTCAAATTAAAATGCTATATTACTCCAATGTCTTCAAAAAAAAATCGAAAACCCAAAATTAAACCGTTGTT
>NZ_JAAHIG010000114.1:0-23493 GCF_010692305.1 Moorena sp. SIO4G3
ATCTCTTAATGGGGTGGGTTTTCACCACCATCCAACAGACAGTTAGAATTTTTGGGATTTTAACCCCGCGATTCCCTGAGTTATACCCCTCCTTTCTCAGGAGGCTCCTACTCAGAACAAGCCGCACTTTGCGATTGGATGAGCCTTTCTTTTTTCGGTAAACCCGGCGTTGATAAAACTTTAAACGTTTCTCCCCTTTCCTATAGAATCGGGGATTTGGCTCGGAATGGCCATTAGAATCTGTGTAGAACTCTTTAAGTCCTACATCTAATCCAATCATCTCACCTGTGTGTTCTATTTCCTCTTTTACGTTAACAGCAACGCAAAATTGAACGTAGTACCCATCAGCTCGCTTGACTATCCGAACCCGGTTAATTTGCTTCTTGTCGAAGCGCCACAAGTCCCAGGTGCCCTTGAGCTTAAGTTTTCCTATCCCTTTCTTATCCGTGAACGTTATCGATTTCTTGTCAGGAGATAATTTCCATCCTGATTTCTTATATTCGACAGAGCGAGCACGCTTTTGAAACTTTGGAAAACCTTTCTTACCTGGAACTTTTTTCTGGCAATTATCGTAGAAGCGAACAATCGATGACCATGCCCTTTCAGACGCAGCCTGACGGGCAGTAGAATTTAATTCATTAGCAAAAGAGAACTCTTTAGCCAGGATTTTAGAATACCTGCTAAGGTCACTTTTTCCCGTCCCCTTATTGTCTAACCACAAACGAATACAGCTATTTCGGATAAACTTAACCGTCCGGATGGCTTCGTCTATGGCTGAATATTGGGACTCTCTGCCTTTGGCTTTAAACTCTAGAATAATCACCGAATCTCGACCTCTTTCGATATATATTTATACTAACATTATTGTATAAAAGTGTCAAGTGCAAGACAAATAAAAGCCGTCCTAGAAGGACGGGGCTTTAAACCCAGGATTTTTGGTAAAATACATCCTGCATTTCTAGCTCAAAAGCATTTGTCTGTTCCCATGGATTATCGAGACGCTGGTGTTGATATTGAGGCAGGTCGAGGATTTGTTAACCAAATCCGTAGCCTGGTAAAAAGTACCCACCGTTCGGAAGTATTAGGTGGACTGGGTGGCTTTAGTGGTTGCTTTCAGCTGCCAGTGGGATATACTGAGCCAGTGTTGGTATCTGGAACTGATGGAGTTGGTACTAAACTCAAATTGGCTCAAGACCTTAACCGCCATGACACCGTTGGCATTGATTTGGTAGCCATGTGCGTCAACGATGTCTTGACTGTTGGTGCGGAACCCCTGTTTTTCTTGGATTATTTAGCAACTGGCAAGCTCAACCAACAACAACTGACTCAGGTTGTTGCCGGTATTGCCCAAGGTTGTCGTCTTGCTGGCTGTGCTTTACTAGGAGGGGAAACTGCAGAAATGCCTGGTTTCTACGAACTGGCAGAGTATGACCTAGCAGGATTTTGTGTAGGAATTGTGGAAAAGAGCCGCATGTTGGACGGTTCCCAAGTCCAAATTGGAGATGTGGCAATTGGTTTGGCCAGTCAGGGCGTCCACAGCAATGGTTTTAGTCTGATTCGGAAAATTGTTCAGGATTCCCCAGACAACGCTCTTTCCTGGGATATAACTCCGGAATTGTTAGCTGGTAAAAGCTTAGGGGAGGAATTGTTGACACCAACACAGATTTACGTGAAACCTGTGCTTGATGCTCGTAGGGCTGGTATCGAGATTCACGGTATGGCTCACATTACCGGCGGCGGTATCCCAGAAAACCTCCCTCGTTGCCTGGGTGCTGGACAATCCGTCCAGATTTATCCCAACAGTTGGGTGATTCCACCAATTTTTCAGTGGCTAGCTCACACAGGTCAGGTTAGTCCTCAGGCAATGTTTGATACCTATAATATGGGGATTGGTTTTGTGCTGATTGTTCCTCAACAGCAGGTTGAGCAAACCCTAACATCGTTTAATTCACAGCAGGTAAATGCATGTAAAATTGGTGAAGTAATCCCAGGGGATGGTGGTGTTGTTGGTCTACTCATCCCGTGATCGGATCAGGCTTCTGGGTGGGTAGCCTATCAATCATTCTCTCAATCAGAAGCTCAGAAGGGTGGCTCAGTTATTGAGGGTTCTGCCTTGAGGATTGCTATTCCCAAATCTGTAGTGGACAGCGATCGCGCTTCAAATAATGCCATCATGTCACGAGGCTTGGGATTACCCCGAGATGCTCCTGCTAGACCTCTGGCAATAACTAAACCACAATATCCCTGATTTTCACAACCCTCCTCCCACTGCTGGCGGGCAGCAGCATGGTTGGTATCGGTTTCAGAAAACTCTCCTAACAAATAAAGACTGCTGTTTTCTGTTTGGATAATGCCGAGGTCGTAGCGTGTGCCTTCAAAGGGGTCTTCCCCTGAATTAAAGCAAATCCCTTTGAGTCCACCAGCGGTCTCGATCTGCTCTATCAACACTTGTGCCTTTGGTCGGGTGGTTTGAATCAAAATAACTGGCATGCCTTCCCCCATGGCTTTGATATTCTGAGACTGATAGGATTTGACACCAGAGCGAATAGATTCTATTGCGTCCCAAGACATCATGCCCAGCTTTAGGAAAGCATCCTTTGGCACAAGGTCATCCCGTAAGGGTATGGTCATCGACTCTGAATCGAAATCATCTTCCTCCGACTCAAGTGCCATCTCTAACAACTCATCCGCTAGGTCAGGATGGGTGTTAACTTTAACGCTAACAGTAGATTTTGGTTCTAGGGGTACCGGAATGCGGTAACGCTTACCAATCTTCGGTAAGTTTTCGTCATCTAATTGCTCATGGTAATCGTGAACAAATCGCTGAATCCCTTCTAGGGCAACATAAATTGCGATCGCTTCTTCTTCATAAAGATAAGGTCGCATTCCTTCCAAGGGATGGACTGTACCAAACCCAGGTACAATCTCTGATACTGGAAAATCAGCTAAATCAATATCATCCTCTTCATCCTCATCTTCGGTATCATCACCAAACCGCCCGAAGGTTAAAAATAAGCAATCTTGTCCTAAGAAAGCTTGTTCCATCTTTTCCCACGAGTCATCTGCCAGCACTGATGATCGGAACCGTTTCAGGGAATCCCAGGAGCGATATAGTAATACGCCGTACTCCATACCCAGCATACCCATTACTGAGACGTATAGGGTTTCCACATCCCAGCGATTTAATTCAATCGAGATAATCTGATGATCAGCCACTACTTCCCAAGCAGCTTCATGCCAAATTTCATAGGCTTTTTCTATAAGTAGGTCAGCATACTTAGGTGGTAGCTGGGGTTGTCGAGTAGCCGCCATTTCCTCAAATCCCCGAAACAGTTCGTCAATCAAGGGTAAATTGGGTACATAATCAATGCCAATGTCTAACCCTTGAAGGACACCTCGCAAAAAAAACTGAATTTCTCGGTTACGAACAACAATCTTTGAGGGTCGTCCTGGTCTGGCGGGGCTTTGGGGATGTTCCATGGCTTGCATAAGGGCACGAACAATCGCTTCTGGTCCCATGGTTGGTGATACTAAATCCATTGCCCTCACGATGCCTTCTGAGCCATCCACCCAAAGAATGCAATCATTATGACCCTCACCATCTGGCTGATGATTGTTACCAATAACTGACAGGGGACGGCGGTCTCCCTCCCACACACTGGAAGTCTGTTGTAATTTATTGAGCCGACGACGAGTATTGCGATTCAAAGCAGACATAGAATAGTTTGGGTTGATTGCCTTAGTACCGACCGTGAATAGCCAGTTGCTGGTGGATACTCCTATCTTACCGGGGCAAACGTTGCACAAGCCCCCCTGATCCGAAGTTGCGTTTCACCGATTACATCCACATGGATATCGGACACCACCAGACACAACCAGAAACTACCAGATCGAGAGTCATGGTGCTAGGTTATGAATACAGCTTTCGAGCAACACGTTGAGGAAAACCCGATGGTTATTGGATTCCCGCTAATGGTGTTTCTCGTAACCAACAGGCAGGAATCACCGTTTTTGACACTCCTGCCTAACCCCCCTTCCCATGGCCTGGCTTTCTTCAATTGAACTGGAGAAAAGCCTATAGAGAACATCCTGATCCAAAATTTTCTGATTACCTGATTACATGGATGTACGCTCTAAGGCAACTCCACAGAGGTCGGTTTAGCAATGTGCGGCAATCCCCACCCCAACTTTTCTCGCAAAACCCTGAAAAACTCTGGTGCTTGCAAACGGATAAATCGAGCAGAGTAAGGCGATCGCTTAACTTTTATTTTATCTTCTGGTATTACGTAGCAACCACCATTGCCATCAACTACCATCACCATCGAATTGGGAGTAGCGGGAAAAATGGTTAATTGCTCTGTGTCGGCAAAGACTAATGCCCGAGATGCCAAAGAATGGGGACAGATGGGCAACAGTTGCAACACCGGCACCTCAGGAGTTAATACTGGTCCTCCAGCACTTAGAGAATAGGCAGTAGAGCCAGTCGGTGTTGATACAATTATACCATCAGCTGCAATATCCACTGGTGCGTGATGTCCTATTTGTACTTCAAAATGGCACATACTCGTCAACGGTTCCCGGTGCAATACCATTTCATTTAAACAAAGTGCCTCCCACCAAATCCTCTCATCTCGCAGGATTTGCACAGAAAGCATGGATCGTTCTTCTATAACATACTCTTGTGCCATGACCTGTTCCAAGACAGAAGGCAACTGATTGACATAGGTCTCTGTTAAGAAACCCATGTGACCTGTATTGACCGTTAGCAAAGGGATCCCTTGGGGAGCCAATTGGCGAAAAGCCGCTAGTACTGTACCATCTCCCCCCAATACAATTGCGAAAGCCATCTGGTCATCAAAACCAGGGGGGGCTAGTTTGTCCATCGGTGTATGACACACTGGTGATTGAGGACTCGAATAACCCAGAATTCCCCCAACCCCTGTCGCCATACACACTTCCCAACCCGCAGTCCTCAATTGGTTGTGCAACTCTTCAGCAACGCTACAAGCCATTGGTTTAAGGTCGTTGTAGATAATGCCTGCTTTTGGTATACTCACCAGTCCCCGTCTTGAATTACTTGGATTAAATTATCACCGAACATCATGGACAATTGTGATTTAATCAGGTACTGTCTTCATGCAGTCGCCCTATGGGGAGGGGCTGTGTGGTCAGGCTTGATTCCTTACCTTGTAAGCCCTGTAGAGAAAGACTTTGGCCTCACTGGCTCCCCTTTGGCTTCGCTGCATCGATTTTCCAGGAAATACTAGGATTTAGATTTGAAAGGAGTCCTCTTCTTAGACTTCTTTTTAGCTTTCTCGTAATCGATTTCTTTGAGCTTATTCATAATCCGGTTAAAGTATTCTTGCAGATATTCTTCCAAAGTTGTGGTTTCCTTGGGGTCTAGGCCAAAGACCTCGTATACCTTATCCATCGGTGCATCCAGAGGTTTACCGCTCACTAGCACCTCAGTAAAGGCAAGCCGATCTGCCACATTCCAGCCCCACTGAAAAAATCTCACGAATCGCCGCACACCCCGCAAAAAATTTATTGGGAGTCGGGCTATTTTAGCATCTTTACCGGACAACCGCTCACACAGATTAATGATTTCGTAGGTACTAAAGGCTCTGGTTCCCACAACCGGGAATGTCTGATTTACTGTTTCTGGAACTTCCAGAGCACGAATGCCAAACTTAGCAATATCCTGGGTGTTCATATAGGCGATGGGAGAGGTTTCTCCTGTAATCCAAACCGCCTGTCCATCCAAAATCGGGATGGCATACTGACCAATTAAGCCTTGCATAAAGCCACTTGGTTTCAAGATTGTGTGTGGCAATCCTGATTCTGCCAGAAATAGTTCTGTACAGTGCTTGATTTCCATCAGTGGGACATGAGGAAAATTCTCACTTCCCAGAATTGAGAAAAAGACATATCTTTCTATACCAGCAGCCACAGACGCTTGAATGAGGGCAACTTTGCCGTCCCAGTCTACCTGTCTGATGGTCAGAGAATCTGTTGGTCTCGATGTTGCCGCATCAATGACAGCTGTGATCCCTTCCAGGGCTTTTGGTAGGGTTTCTGGAACACAGAGGTCTCCTTGTACTAGTTCTGCTCCCCATTCTTTTAGGAAAGAGGCTTTGCGTGGACTGCGTACAAGACAGCGTACCTGATGATCCTCGTCCAGTGCACGACGAACCACCTGTCTTCCTAAGGTGCCAGTTGCACCGACGACCAACAAGTTCATTATAGTAATTTTAGTAAGGAATCTTTAAGTTTCTATAAGATTCTATCAGAAATTTCGTCGATCTCTCATTTTTAAGCTACTCAATAGGCAAGGCCATCGGGTGAGGGGTGTGGGAGAATGAGTTTAGGCTAAGACAGCATAAGTCATGGATTTGGAAGAAAACTGTGAAAGAATTCTTCACAAAACCCCACAGCCCTTACCCCATAAGCCATTCACTGGAAACTATTCTGACACTCCCTGGATTTTGAGTAATAAGAAGCCTAAGCCCAAACCCACAAGAATCAGGGTGAAGGACAAAAATGCTGCATTAAAAATTTCTGTACCCATTGTTTTATGATCTCCTATGTACTTTTGTTACAAGGTATCATGACTAGGGTGCCAGAATATAGCAATCCTATGGAAATCCTGAGCAAGACTATTTCAGCAAAGGGGTTAGGGTACGGGAGTGTTCAGGAATGATGTCAGACTTGTCAACAAACCATCAGAGCATGTCTTTGACAGGAAAACTTAACTCACTACCAAGGCGTCCTCGGTTAGCGGTGACCTTGGGAGATCCAGCAGGCATTGGACCAGAAGTTGTCCTCAAGGCATTGGCAGATTCCCAAGTCACTAGCAATTGTGAGATAACGGTGATTGGCAGTCGGTACCTCTTAAATGCGGCTTATACCCAGCTACGTCAGCAGGGGATTGAAGATGTAGCTACTTTAGCTTCCCCAGAGACATTATCAATAATTGACATTGAGTTGGATGATGGACAACAGCCTCAAATCACCCCAGGTGTTGGTAATGCTGTTAGTGGTGCTCTTAGTTTTGTGTATCTCGAAAATGCGATCGCACTCACCCAACGTGGTCAGTTTGATGGTATTGTGACCGCACCCATTGCCAAGTCTCTCTGGAAAGCCGCAGGACATGATTATCCTGGTCAAACTGAAGTGCTAGCCGAGTACTCTGGTGTCAAACAATTTGGGATGCTATTCGTAGCGCGATCGTCCCATAGTAGTTGGGTGCTACGTACACTTTTAGCTACCACACATATTCCCTTAAGTCAAGTACCAAACACCTTAACGCCAGGATTGATGGCGAGTAAACTAGACTTACTGATCGCCTGCTTGGCTACTGATTTTGGCATCAAGACACCTCGAATCGCGATTTCTGGCTTAAATCCTCATAGTGGTGAGCAGGGTCAGCTAGGTTGTGAAGAACAAGATTGGCTGATTCCCTGGCTAGAGAAAGAGCGCCAGCAACGCCCGACTATCACATTAGATGGACCAATACCTCCTGACACGCTTTGGGTAAAACCTGGTCAGGCTTGGTACGGCAACCACCAGCAGTACGCTCATGATGCTCATGATGGTTATTTGGCACTCTATCATGACCAGGGCTTAATTCCTGTCAAACTTATGGCATTTGACCGAGCGATCAATACTACCATCGGTTTACCCTTTGTGCGCACTTCTCCTGATCATGGCACAGCGTTTGATATTGCCGGTCTTGGCATTGCTAACGCTACTAGCATGAAGGCTGCCATTAGCCTGGCTACTGAACTGGTGAACCAGAGGTTGAGTAACCGTTTAGCTATCAGTGCTTAGAAAAAACCTGTACTCAACCTTTATTCTCTTAGTGGAACCGCCAACTGGACTTTTTGAGTATTGCGAGTAGTTGAGGATTGAGGAAACACATTAAGTTCTTCTTGCTGGATGGTATCCCCAAAAACGATGTCTACATTGTCACTTGAGCCAACCTTGAACTTACGCTGTAAATTGTTACCTAAGTCTTCCGTTTCCTCCAGCTCTAGTGATGTTGGGAAAAAGGTGCCATAATCGTCTGAGACCGTGCGACCATTAACTTGGCGGAGGGTGTCACCAGACAGGGTTACTGAATCCCTTGGCTCACTAGACTGCGCTCCTGACTGAGCATAGGCAAGAGGTACCAATCCCACAACTATCCAGCCGATTCCTACTATAACTAGTGTTTTACGGATCATCAGCTTTCTCCTGGTTTTTTTATTTACCTTATTTTATTTATTTATTTTTATTTTAGTAGTCTTGACATTAATCTGGCATCCGAATACATCCTTAGAAAAAAAAATAAGCGGTAGTAATTTTAACTATAGTTATTAACTAGACTTGGCACAAGCATAACTGAATCTTTTAACTGGCGCTATCAGTCAAGGTGCTACTTGAAAAGCTACCCTTGCCAGCTATAAGCTCGACTAGCCTGTTTAGGCTGACTGCTAAACGCTCACCGTCAACAATATCACTTATTTTATGACCATCATTCGTGTACCAAAGTCCTGGGAACTGCCAGAGCAACAAGTCACCTCAGAAACGGCTTATTCTAACCGACGTCGCTTTCTCAAGAATTTAGTTGGTGCTAGCCTAGGCACTGGAATGCTCTCAATTCTTGGTTGTCAAGCTTCCTCTTCTGCCTCAGACAAAGCTCTTTCGGAAACCCTAAATCAACCCAAGTTCAAATCCTTAGCAACCAATCCAGCTTTTGCCAGTGTTGACAGACCCATCACTGATGAGCAGCTCGCTGGACAGTACAACAATTTTTATGAGTTTGGCGGCAGTAAATCGATCTGGCCAGCAGCCCAAAATTTACCAACCAAAGACTGGAAGCTAGAGGTGACTGGATTAGTTAAAAATCCCCAAACCTATGACCTGGATGATCTGCAAACTAAATTTCCCATCGAAGAGCGGATCTATCGCTTCCGCTGTGTAGAGGCGTGGTCAATGGTGCTACCCTGGATCGGATTTCCGATGAAAGCGCTGATCAAAGCAGTAGAACCTACTTCAGAGGCTAAATTTGTGCGATTTACCTCCTATTATGACCGCAAAATTACTACTGGTCCAGGCATACACCTTGGTTCCTTACCTTGGCCTTATACGGAAGGTCTAAGTGTTGAGGAAATGGCTAACGAACTAGCATTTTTTGCTATTGGTATTTACGGTCATCTATTACCCAAACAGCATGGTGCTCCTATTCGCATGGTAGTGCCCTGGAAATATGGTTTTAAAGGAGCAAAATCTATAGTCAAAGTCGAGTTTTTAGCTAACCAGCCAGCTACCTATTGGAATACTATCAATTCCTATGAATATGACTTTGAGGGAAATGTTAACCCCGATAAGCCTCACCCCAGATGGTCCCAAGCTACAGAAAAATTCATCAGTAGCGGTCCCAACTTATCCTGGGAAAAACGACCTACCCTACCTTACAACGGTTATGGGGAATATGTAGGTGGGCTGTATGGTTGAAGGTTATTTGGTTGTTCGCCTTTGGGGTTGGGTGTAGGGTAGGTTGTTCGAGTAGCGTGGCCTATTGGCCAAGGTTGAAGGTTGAATGTTGAAGGTTGAATGTTGAAATTTAAAAGTTGAAAGTTGAAAGTTGAAGGTTAAAGGTTTAAAGTTGAACGCGCACGCGTGGCCTATTGGCCAAGGTTGTTCGCCCTTGGCGTTCCCTTCGGGTAGGTTTTTTGGTTACTGTCGGCCTTTACGCTTTCGTGACCTGAATCACCTGTAAACTACCACCTGCGTGCAAGGAGCGATCGCATACCTTAAACCCCACTTGCTCAAGCTCCTTGACCAAGTCAGTCTCCAGTAATTGCCAAGCTGTTTGGGTCTCAAACAACCACATAAATACCGCTAACCCTGGCCAAAACAAAACATTAGTTGGCTTGTGCAAATCCACTAGGGTAAACACTCCTCCTGGTTTAAGCACCCGGTGAACCTCCTGAATAATCTGCTGCAACACCTCAGGGGTCATTTCATGGAGTGCTGCGCTGGTGTGAACTAGATCAAATTGAGCCTCTGGAAAGGGCATCTGTTCAGCCAAACCCTCTACATAGTTGGCTTGGGGAACATTCCGTTGTGCTCGCTCTAGGGATAGTGGAGAAATATCTAAGCCTGTAACATGCTCAGACAATTCCACCAAGAACTGGGTAGCCTGACCACTACCGCAACAGAGATCTAGCACTTTGGTTCCTGAATGAATTGTTAAGCCCTGTAACGGTAGCTGCCGGAATCGTCTCTCTCCACCCACGCTCAAAGCCGCGATCCGGGAAATACTATCATACAGCCATTGGTACTGATAACTCCAAGCTCTAAGAACTGTTGCCACTACTCACTCCTTCGTAAAGATCTGTGTTTCTTGTTGCAAATTTAAGTTAAAAAATATATTGTTAAAATCAGTAACAAATATGAAAGTTATGGGAAGCTGTGTTAACTATGGGTCGTGTTGGGGTATTATTGCTTAATCTAGGTGGGCCAGATCAGTTAAAGGATGTTCGTCCCTTTCTATTCAACCTGTTTTCTGACCCGGAAATTATTCGCCTGCCTTTTCCGTGGCTGCAAAAACCCCTGGCTTGGCTAATTTCCACTAAGCGTGCTAAGATCTCCCAGGAGAACTACAAACAAATTGGCGGTGGTTCCCCTCTACGGAAGATTACAGACGCCCAGGCTCAAGCCCTCCAGGAACATTTACAAACGAAAGGGCAAGAGGTCAGTGTCTATGTAGGAATGCGTTACTGGCATCCTTTCACTGAAGAAGCGATCGCAACCATCAAAGCCGATGGGATCGAACGCTTAGTTATTCTACCGCTTTATCCCCAGTTTTCCATCAGCACCAGTGGTTCTAGCTTCCGTCTGCTAGAAAATCTGTGGACAGAAGACCCAGACCTGAGCAAGATTGAACATACAGTTATTCCCTCCTGGTACCAGCAGCCACAATACCTCCAAGCGATGGCTGATTTAATTGCTCAGGAACTCGATAAGTTTTCCAATCCCGATCAAGTTCATATCTTCTTCAGTGCTCATGGTGTACCCATCAGCTATGTCACAGAAGCTGGAGACCCCTACCAGCGAGAAATTGAGGATTGCACTTCCTTAATTATGAAAACCCTCAACCGCCCCAATCCCCATACTCTGGCCTATCAAAGTCGGGTGGGTCCGGTAGAATGGCTCCAACCCTACACCGAGGATGCGTTGCAAGAACTCGGAGCTAACAATACTCAAGATTTGCTGGTAGTCCCGATTAGTTTTGTTTCGGAACATATCGAAACCCTCCAAGAAATCGACATTGAGTATCGAGAAATAGCAGAAGAATCAGGGATTAAGCAGTTTGAGCGGGTACCAGCCCTCAATACCCATCCCCTGTTTATTGAGTCTTTGACAAATTTGGTAGTTGACGCTCTCGAATCACCCAGCCGTGAACTCTCCGAAGTGATTCGTCCCCCAGAGACAGTCAAAATTTACCCTCCCGAGCGCTGGGAGTGGGGCATGACTACAGCAGCAGAAGTTTGGAATGGTCGTCTGGCTATGATTGGGTTTATTGCTTTACTGTTGGAGTTGATTAGTGGTACTGGACCGCTACATTTTGCTGGGTTGTTGTAAATTTCTTCAGGTTAGAACCGAAACGGGCACGTCTAGATCTACCAGATCTAATTGGGAGGGGGCACGTAATCGTCCCCCTCGAAGGATCTCAAACCTAACCCACTATCTACCCAATCTACTAAGCCGTCTACCAACCCATTGTTCCTGGTCCTCCCTTGAAAGGTCCAACAATATCACTGGTGATCCAGCCACCATAAAGATAGCCAGCTTGGGGTATAACTAACTCATCATCCACATAGCAACCATCCATTGGACGAGGATAAAAAGCGTAGTAGTCTCTAATTTCAGTAAAATGAGGGGTTGGCTGAAAATAACGCCAAGCTCCATTAGCTACTTGTTTGTCACCCACAACAACATTGTAATATAAACACTTACCTTTCCACTCGCACCAGGTTTGACCTGGTGTTTCAATTAGATATTCCAACTTAATGTCTTCAGCGGGAATGTAGTATATGGGGGGATGGCTTGTTTCCAGCACTCGTTTAGCTCGTCTGGTCTCAGCTAGAACGATATCATTAAAAATGATTCGGATATGCTTAGTTGTATCTTCCCAAATGGCAGGGCGAGGATAATCCCAAACAGATTCTTGACCTGGACTGGGAGGGATAGGAGTTGGTCTTGGTTTCATGTCCTCAGTTATATTAGACTATATACAACTTCATGGTGTGGAATGAGAGTGGGTAGTATTTTGCTGAAAGTTTTCATTCCGCAGTATTGTCCAAAAACTCATTGTAGACATTAGGTGCAAATACCACTCTTGTCAATCGAACTTAAAACAAGTAATCTACTTGGAATACATTCTTTTCAATTATTTTGCAGTGTTGTAAAAAGTCTTTTGTTAAGTAAGATGGTGGAGAACAAAAAAATACAGTAGTTTCATTTTTTGTTATATTTAACACTTTTTTGTCAGTTTGTAAGAAATCGCCTATTATTGCAGGAATTCTCGAAGTAGTTGAAAATTGTTTCGCGATCGCACTTGTCAAGTCGGAGAGGTTGAGTTAATTTGAGCATATCACCTAAATTTACATTTGTTAATTAATAGAAACTATCGAAAAGACTCCTCTGACTCTGCCAATTCATCAAAATCATCCTCAAGTTATCAAAATGTAGTGGTTTGGCTAGGGTTTGGTCAAAGTAAAGGAAACTAAAATCAATACTTGTGACCACTACCGGTGATTCTAGGAACCCTATACATAATTTGGATCTGAAGAAACTCCCTTTTGATTTGTATACAAGTAAGAATCTAGCCCCTTCTCTACAATAAACTGCACTCCTGGAAAGTCGTAACTCATTACTACATTAATTCTTTCTTGTTCACCTTCTAACGCTTTCACGCTATGAAGACATTTGTCTCCTTGCATAATCACTATCATCCCTTGACGAGGTTTTATAAATACTTTTTTACCAAAAAAATATCGAATTAACTTAAGCTTTACTACAGCATCCAAGCACTTTTGTATAAAGGTGAATTGTTGGTTTTTCCTGCCAAACCTAAGCCTATAGTTAGGATACATTTCTAGTTCCCCACCTTCTACTGAATTTAAATATAGTAAGGCGGTAACAGCATTTCTGTCATAGTGCCATCGATATTCTCCACCTGGTTTAATGATGTTAATGTTAACTGCTGGTAATTTGTTACTAAGAGGAAAAAGAACCTGACTACTGACTTTGTTCACTAATAGATTGACATCCTCGTATAACTGCCATACTTCAGGTAAGTATTTCTCAATTTGCTGCCCATTAATTACAAAATATCGAAGATCTCTTTCTTGACAAGCTCGATAAACTTCAGTTACTTCATATTTTTTTTTTCGATAATTAGCGATTAGTTTTAAAAGGTTTTCACATTGCCTAATTGTCAAAAAATCATCAATTAATAAATAACCTAATCTTTTTAATTCTGAGCTATTTGTTATTTTAATATCAGTGTTTTTCATAATTATTATTTATTGATGTATGGCCTTAAACAAGTTAAACTTTATATTTTTTTGTAGTCTTTACAAATCGTGGTTATTCCGTAATTTTTATGCTAATTAAACACTTTGGAAAAGGGAGCAGATAGCAATGGAAAGATCCTGTATTAAAAAAAATAAATTAGTGATGAATTCATTATATCATATTTTGTCCTCAAGTTAACTTAGCTTTTATTAACCACACTCTTGCTTATTTGTCAAACTAATTTAGATGGGTTTGCCCTGCCCTCAGAATCGACAAAGTATAGCTCCCTGGGTTCGCTGTCCAAAGTAATAGCTATTCAAAACTGGTAAAAATTATGGTACTCTTAACCGGTGCTAATCAGCTCATCTCTTAAGCAGTATAAATGTACTGTTTTTGGAAAACTGTTTTTGGAAAACAAAATTTAAAAGAGTATTATGTCAACAACTTTTAAAGAGACCACAAAGAATCTGAAATTCAGTGAGGATCGCCTAGGAATTAACTATCTCGGGAGTGCCAACCTGCCTACTGCAACAGATGATGGCAAAGATATCATTAGAGGATTAACCCAAACGCCTAAATCTTTGCCACCTCGTTACTTTTACGATGAAAAAGGCTCCCAATTATTTGAGCAAATCTGCGAGTTACCGGAATATTATCCCACCCGCACAGAAGCAGAAATTTTACAACAGTATGCTGTAGAAGTAGCCCAATTTACGGGAGCTTGCGAATTGGTGGAGCTGGGTAGTGGCAGCTCTACCAAGACTCGCTTGTTGTTGGATGCCTATGAAAACCAGGGATATCCGTTGCGCTATGTTCCTATTGATGTGAGTGGGGAGATTCTTGAAGAGAGTGCCAAGCAGCTGTTGCTGGATTATCCCAAGTTAAAGGTTCAGGGTCAGGTGGGAACCTATGAACACGCCCTGAGCCAATTAAGTCCAACACCATTACCTAGACGGATGGTTTTCTTTTTGGGTAGTAGCTTGGGAAATTTTGCTCCTGAACAGTGCGATCGCTTTTTTGATAAAATTACAGGTTTACTAGCACCAGGAGATTACTTTTTGCTGGGCATTGACTTACAAAAACCCAAGGAGATTCTGGAAGCTGCCTATAACGATAGTCAGGGGGTTACTGCAGCATTTAACCTGAATATGCTAGCACATCTGAACTGGCGTTTCCAAGGAAATTTTGACCTCGATCGGTTTACCCATCAGGCGATTTATAATCAATCGGAACATCAGATTGAGATGTATTTACATTGCCAGGAAACCCATGTTGTGCGCTTAGCCAGGCTGGATTTAACGGTTGAGTTTCAAGCAGGAGAAAGCATGCTTACAGAAATTTCTCGCAAATTCAATTTGGAGCAAATGCAGCACTATCTAAACGATCGGGGACTAAACACAGTTCAGGCTTGGACTGATACCAAGCAATGGTTTGGTTTACTCCTGTGTCAGATACAGGGTGTGTAATCGACCTGTAAGCTATCAGCTATCAGCTATCAGCTCTGAGCTCTCAGCTATCAGCTCTCAGTTATCAGTTATCAGCTCTCAGTTATCAGCTAAAGGCTGACCGCTGACCGCTGACCACTGACCACTGACCGCTGACCACTGACCGCTGAATATAGACACCCCTAAGTTGAGCAATAGTATTTGGAACTCAAAGGATGGATACTCTCGAATCTACTCAATTCCCTCGCCTTGACACCTGCAGTCGCGAAACCATTATCAATTACTTTAAGAATTCATGGGAACTCGAAGATGTTCTGATGAAAAGTCTGGTTGGGGAAGAAACATTCTATATCAGTCCCGACCCCTTAAGAAACCGTCTGATTTTTTATTTGGGTCACTCGGCTGTCTTCTACATCAATAAATTCCTTGGGGTTGGGTTATTAGATAAACCCATTAATCCTAACTATGAAATCCTGTTTGAGATTGGTGTGGACCCGGAAACTCCTGAAGAACTCGATCAAGCAACCAAAAATATCCACTGGCCGAAAGTGGAAGAGGTTTGGCGCTATCGAGATCAAGTGTATAGCGTGGTTATAGAAACTATCGAAAAGACTCCTCTGAATCTGCCAATTCATCAAAATCATCCTCTTTGGGCGCTGATGATGGGAATTGAACACAGTCGCACCCACTTTGAAACCTCTTCGATGCTGATCCGACAACTGCCTGTAGAGCGGCTTGAACGTCCTGACAGCTGGAATTATGCTGTTTCTAATGGCAAGATTTCGAGCAATGAAATGCTCCAAGTTTCTGGGGGTTCGGTAGAACTTGGTAAACCAGAGGATTATCCTATCTATGGCTGGGATAGTGAATATGGCAATCGTTCGGTAGAAGTTAAACCGTTTTTCGCCAGTGAGTATCTGATTACCAACGGAGAATTTCTGGAGTTTGTAAATGATAATGGCTACGATAATCCAGATTACTGGGATAAAGAATCCTGGATTTGGAAGACAAGCTATAATATCAAGCACCCTAAATTCTGGATACCTACTAATAGTGGCTACAAGTATCGAGCCATGTTTGACGAGATTGACCTTCCTCTTGATTGGCCCGTTGAAGTGAATCACCATGAAGCCATGGCTTACTGTCGTTGGAAGGGGCAAGGGATTCGTTTGATGAGTGAAGCGGAGTGGAATCTTGCCACTGCTGGCAGGGATGAAAGTAACACAAATTTCCAGCAAGACCCCTTTGCGATACAGGATTACAATCTAAATCTCAAGTTTGGCTCACCTAGCCCAGTGGGTATGTTAGAAACTGCTAAAAGTCCTGCTGGACTCTATGACTTGCGGGGGAATGTATGGGAGTGGCTCAGTGATGACTTCAAGCCGCTACCAGGATTCAAGCCCCATCGGCTCTATGAAGATTATTCTGCTCCCTTCTTTGATACCCAACATAACATGATGCTTGGTGGTGCTTGGGTGACTACTGGAACAGAGGCATCCACATTCTATCGTAACTGGTTCCGTCCCTACTTCTACCAACATGCTGGGTTTAGAATTGCTGCTTCTTGACATCCTCCCTCGGTAAATCGCCAAATCTTATAAAAATAGGATTTTTTGCTGATAAACTGCTAGTGATGTCATTGATTCTGCTTACCTACTTATGATTCAAATTTCTGAAAGGATTCAAAATTTAAAAGAGTCACCGATTGTTACATTTGCTGCCTTGGCAAGCAAATACAATGGTGTTGTCAGTTTAAACAGTGGTTCTCCAGGTCATGGGACAATTCCTGGAGTTCAAGAAGCAATTCATCAAGTTAGTGCTAAGGACATCTCCATTTACCGAACACCTCACTACGGTTCCCTTAAAGGCCGAAAGGATGCAGCTCAATATTTCCTACAGAGGTACGGACTGGAATTCGATCCGCACCGGGAGATTAACTTAACGAATGGGTTTACCCATTTATTTAACTGTCTTTGCACAACTATTATCAATCCAGGGGATACAGCCCTATTTATCGAACCTTTTTTTCCCCAGTATGAACAGCCCCTTACTTTAGCAGGGGGGAAAATGGTTACTATCCCCACTCAGGAACAGGATAAGTGGAAACCCCAACCGGAGGCAATCAAAACTGCATTTAGCAATTATCCAGATGCTAATATGATTGTTTTCAACTATCCCAATAACCCTTCTGGTGCAACTCTGACACTAGAAGATTGGAATGGAATTATCGATATCTTGATTGAGGAAATTAGCAGAAGGAAACAGATCAAAATTTCGCCACCTCTAATTTTGATTGATGAAGCTTATGTTCCCCTCTTTCATCATGGAGAAGTCAATGAACATCCAACTTTTGGTCTAACCTTACACAAGCGAATTCAGAGCGCACAACCATCAGAGATTGCTTCCCTCCATCAGTTAATGGAATCTGTGCTAATCGCTTGTACGCTGTCTAAGCAAGGAAATTGCGGTACATTGCTCGGTCTGGGGGCTTCTAAGAATGTTAAGTTACTTGAGGCAATGCGAATTCCTCAGAAAGCTACTGTGATTAACTCCAATGCTATGGGAGAAGTGGCGTTAAGTGCTGTGATTGAAAGGGATCCCCAAAAAACGATTCAATGGGCTGGAAGCCTTTATGAAAGTCGATTAAATCAATTGGCTGAGGGCTTAAATACCATCTTTGAAAAACATGCTATAACTAACTCGGGTGGCACTGGGCAGAAGCCAGCCAGCTTTGTTCCTGAAGCAGGAATGTATCTTTATGCCAACTTCTCCCATTTTAAAGGTTGTCAGGTTACTACTGATTTCCTGGAAAGGCTTCGAGTTCTAGCAGAAGGCAAACTTAATCTAGAGTCTTTGTATCTCCAGAACCAGATTAATTCTAGTTTAGAGGTGGCATTATGGTTGTTAGTAGAAGCCAAAGTATCTACAGTGCCCATAGGCAGGCAAGAAGATTGCTATCTTCGTTTTTCTGTGGGTTTGCCCCAAGCGGTTGTAGAAACTTCTACTAAGACAATTTATAGACAAAAAACCGAAGAAAATGGTAAAACGTTAATTAGTCAAGCCCTATTACAAATTGAGCAAGCATTGCCAAAGCTGATATAGCGTTTCTAGGACTCATGAGGTACACATTATTTTTTTCCTCTTCCCTCTTCCATTTTCCCTCTTCCCTGCTCCCTGCTCCCTGCTCCCTACTCCCTAAAAACCAGAAATTTGTACCTCACAAGTAGTAGAATTGCTATAAATTGAGTTTGAGCTTAGTTTGAGCAGTTCAGTAATTCAATCAGGAGTGACAAATTAAAAAATGTCTAGGGAACAAATAGGAATTATCGAACTGAAACCAGAAACACAAAGAGCGATCGCAGATTACTTAATCGATGTAGCCCGCAAAGGGTATGATGTTCAACACTTCGATCCCCAACTAAAATATGGGGGAACAAAACTTTCCCTTTCCCAACAGGAAGGCTATTATCCCAACTGCCATCTTATTGTTCTGAAAAAATTAGGCTACGCCGTTACCGAAATCCTGCAAGAAAACCAGGAACAAGAAGCTTTAGCCTGCTTCCAAGCTTACCGAGAATTGTTCTCCGCAGCTAGCAAGTGCCAAGATGGCAACGACTCATCTATTCCCTACATTCAAAAAATCCACTTTCTACCAGAGGATCTGTTTGCCGACATCGATCCGGCTGATTTAATTTCCCCCAATGGGTTTCGGATTCCTGAACACCTAAATACCTGGGAAGAAATCCAGGACTATTCAGCTCAGTTGCTGGTGCCAAAACTACTCCTAGCTGCTCTTTGTGGCATCCACAACCAATTCCCCTGGATGGATACAGACATGGATCTCAACTCCACCATGCACACCATGCGACCGGATCCAGACAAGTATCATGTTAATGCTGGCTATGGCGGTGGCTATATCAAGCAGCACACCGATGGCTATTGGAATGAGCGCAGTAATGTCCCTCTAATTATCGTTTTTCTCAGCATTAGCAATCCCAACCGGGAACCAACGGGTTTTATTCCTGTCGATGCCATTTTTCGGATTCCCTCCCCCAATTCCCAAGTTTACGATGACTGGCGCGCAGTCTTCGATGATTTGATTCCAGCGGGTCAAAGCCCTGAACAATTTGTGCAATGGGTTGTTGATCAAGCGACTCAACCCCAGTTTTCGTTTGTTATGGGTGTACTGGGTGGGGATGCTAAACGAGGTGTTTACGAGACTCCCCTCTTAGAGAAAGACCCCAATTATGGTGGCTACCTGTTTCGAGCCAAATCAACCTTTCAGTCTTCTAACCCAGATGCTGCACCTGTGGTAGAGTTCACTAATCGCATGATCGAGTTTTTGGGAAGCCAGAAAGTACCAGATACATACCTAGAAGTGTCTTTATCACCTGGAGAAATATATCTGGCTCTAAATGGTGCAGGATTATCAATTGATGGCAATCCTGACTATGAAGCTGATGGTTACGCCTACCCGGTAAAAGGAGCAGCAACGATTCACGGCAGGGGGAAATTGGCAGCAAGTGACGGTAAAATTGACAGAACCTTGGCAAGGGGTAATAGTTTAAAAGGTCAGGAAAGAACGTTTTACGCCCCAGATGATGGAGCTGATTTGCTGTTAGAGGAGTTGAAAAAATGTTCTTCTGAACCTAAACTGGCATTGCTGGATCGAAATAGCTTCTTCCCAGACAAGGGGATTGTTAGTAAGCTTCTCCAGGAAGGCATTCGTGGTAACCAATTGAAACGATAAACGAGCACTGACGTTACTAAAAATCGGGTTTGGCTGAATGATGGTCTGATTGGGTCAGATAGAGAAATTTCTAGCCTTCAGCTACCCAATTCCTAACCAAAATCAGCCCATAAAATATTCTCTGGAGGTATAAAAACAGCATCATGGTGAGTTCTTCAGCAATTGATACCTTTAATCAAAGCTATTTTGACAGACAAGATATAGACCTCTATTATCGAAGAGTTCTGAGCGAGCATTCCCATTGTGGACTTTTTGTCCATCCTGATGAGGACGTACATGTCGGGAAGAAGCGCACTACAGATTACATGGCATCTTTGTTGCCATTTAATCAAAATAGTCACCTGCTTGATTTGGGGTCTGGCTATGGTGGAGCCGCAAGATATATAGCCAAAGAATTTGGCTGTCAGGTATCTTGTATAAACCTCAGCGAACAACAGAATGCCATTAATATTGAGCGCAATCAAGAGGAGGGCTTGAGTGATTTAGTCCATGTGCATCAAGGGAGTTTTGAAACGTTACCCTTTCCTGACTCGACATTTAATGCGGCTTGGGCACAGGATTCGCTTTTTTATAGCGATACTCAATTGCAAGCCTTTAGAGAAGCCCATCGAGTGTTAGTTAAGGGTGGGGAATTTCTCGCTTGCACTTATTTCTTCAGTGGTGATTATCCTTCCCCAGAAGAGGTGGATAAGGTAGTAGATTGGTACACTGGGGGGGGAATTCACAAGGTCTATATCTTGCACATTGATGATTATCGAAAAGTTGCTCAGGAAATTGGGATGGCTGAAGTCCAAGTGATTGACTTAACCCATCATGTTTCTGTGAACTATTTGCAAATCTTGAAAAAAATGGAAGAAATCCAAGCTGATGAACAGCTATGGAGTGATGAGTTTTTTGAGAAGAAGAAGCAACGGCTACTGGATTGTTCGGAAGTGGGCAAAAGTGGCTTAGTTCAATGGGGCATGTTGCACTATCGCAAAGAAAATTAACAATTATTTACTTCGTAGGGTGTAGTTGCTGATTGACCTATGAACACTGCTGTAGATAAAAACAATTTAGCCCGTACATATCAGGCGATGCAACGCTGGGATATTGGTGAAGATATTCGTTGTACCTGGCGTTGTTTGGTGGATCAAAATTATCGACCTGTGATGACGGGTGAATGGGTATCCCCAGAAACTCTAAAGAATGCACTGAAAGATTTAAATGCTCCAGATTATGCTGACTGGTGCGTTGAGCAAAACTTACACTTCCAGCAAGTCGCGACAGATGAGCAGGCATTATATGCCGCCCTTACCCAACATCGTGACCAGATTGTTAAACATGGTGGCATGTGTGCAGAGTTTGGGGTGTTCCAAGGACATTCTCTGCGGCGTTGCGCAGAACTCGTTCCGGAGTGTCATTGGTATGGTTTTGATAGTTTTGAAGGGTTTGAAAATGACTGGCAAATCAATAATAACCAGTATGCCCTGAGTAAAGAGGCATTTTCTTTGGGAGGGGTCGTTCCCAACTTGGATCGCGATAATGTTTCCCTAGTAAAAGGCTACTTCAGCCAGTCATTACCTGAATTTTCATCGGGCTTGGAGCCAGACCAATATTTTTCCTTTGTTCATATAGACTGTGATACCTTTGCTGCGGCTGAGTGTGTATTTAACTATCTTGGCGATCGCTTTGTGAATGGTACAATTATTGTCTTGGACGACATAGTCGGATTAATTGGGATTACCGATGCCATGAAAGCATTTTATAATTTTGTTCAAGCTAAAAATATCACGTTTGAATGGTTGGTCTGTGGTAAAGGCCCAAATGTGTTTTCAGTTTTAGATCGAGGCTGTGTGATGACCCACTGGCTGTTTGCTAATAAGGTTGGCATGTTTTCAGCCGCTTGTATCTTAAATTAATCATCAGGAATTTCAGATTATGGATCCCCTTAGCATTGCCAGGGCGGCTAAAAAATGTGCCCCCATTCTCGCCAATACTCCAACTCAGCAGAAAAATGCAGCTTTGTTGCGTATGGCGGAATTATTAGATGCCCATCGTGTAGAGCTAGTAGCAGCAAACCAAGTCGATGTGAGTGCAGCCAAAGACGCTAATTTGCCTCCCCATTTAGTTGCCCGCTTGCTATGGCCCAATGAGAAAATAGATGCTCGCATCAGAGCCTTGCACAAACTTGCCTCTCTCACTGACCCAGTGGGTGAATTGTTTGAACCAATTTCCTGTGGAAATGGACTCAAAGTGTTTAAAATGCGAGTGCCATTAGGGGTAATTTTAATGGTTTATGAAGCTCGCTTACATGTAACAGTGAATGCAGGTGCTTTCTGTCTTAAATCAGGAAATGCCGTGATTCTCAGAGGTGGTTCAGAAGCAAAAACCTGTAACAAGCTGTTAGGGGAATTGTGGCAAAAAGCCTTAGGGGATGCGGATTTACCCACTGAAGCAATTCAGATGGTAATCGGCTCCCATGAAGAAGTGCATGAGTTTCTCCAACTTAGTGATGAAATTGACCTGGCAATCCCCAGAGGAGGAACAAGGTTAATTGAAGCAGTGAGTGCTGCCTCAAAAATTCCCTTGCTGAAGCATTACAATGGACTTTGCCATGTTTACATTGATGAAGGGGCAGATTTACAGCAAGCATTAGACATTGCCATAGATTCCAAGTGTTTAATGTCAGAGGTTTGTAACTCTATGGAAACACTGCTGGTGCATCGCTCCTTTACTCCACAACTTGATAAAATTGTGGCTGAATTTAATGCCCATGGAGTACAAGTGAAGGGATGTCCAGTTGTTAAGACTGCTGTGCCTGATGTTGAAGCAGCTACGGAAGAAGACTGGGGAACGGAATATCTTCGGTTGGTGGTTTCGATTCGAGTAGTAGATAGCTTGGATGCGGCGATTGAGCATATCAACCACTACGGCTCCCAGCATACTGACACCATTGTTACAGATAGTTGCCACAGGGCAGACCGCTTTGTCAAAGAAGTTGATTCTTCTGTGGTGTTAGTTAATGCTTCAACAATGTTCAATGATGGTGCAACCTTCGGCATGGGTGCGGAGATTGGGATTGCCACTGGTAAACTTCATGCGAGGGGACCTGTGGGTTTACGGGGGTTAACTAGCTACAAATTTGTCGTCCGTGGAGCAGGACAAATCATGGGTGAAGAAGGTATTCCGTGAAGCCAAGAATCTGCTCAATGCACACAAGCGTTAGGTTCCATGTGTATAAAATGTCTATAGAACCCATTTGAGATCTTTTTAAGCAGCAGCTAATCTTTTCAACATCAGTCGAACAAAACAGAGACTTATCTTGGTGTTCGCATGCTCAAGAGTTCTTTCAAAGTTCTTCACCAAACTCTTGCATCTTTCCATCCACGAATTCGTTCTTTCGATTACCCACCGAGCTTTGACTGGGACAAACCCACTTTTCCCTTCTTTTTCCTTCTGAGCTTTGGATGGTTTCGCCGAAAGTTCAAATCTAATTTTGGTCATAATCATTGGATAAATTTTCTCTAATTCCTGTGTCAGCTTTTCTGGGTGATATCCGCCGGTCTTGTAAGATGGTAATCTTGGCAATATTGACGGGTAAGGATTTGAAGTAATCAATGTTGTTAGATAACATTTCAATTAATCCCACATCGTCAGACACCGATGCTTTGGTACAGTAACTAAAAAATGCGTTACCCAAGGTATCTACTGCTAGATGTCAAGTGATGCCATTAGTAGCTTTGTAAA
>NZ_JAAHIG010000115.1:0-23262 GCF_010692305.1 Moorena sp. SIO4G3
GAACAAGAGTCCATTTGCTTCTAAAAGTCCCTTCCGGTGCGCTTTCCAATGGGCGAGTAAATCGCCCTTGGGTCGCACCGCAAAATTGGGGGATTTAGGGGGCTTGGATGTAGCAAATGGGACTTCTCAGACAACCTCTAAAATCAGCTAGAGGATTTTACAATTGTTACCTTGTGATCTTCTTTAAACTCTGGTGGCTGTTTGCTGAAGTCGATGGGGACGCTATCTACCCCATCTACCCGCAAACGCAGGACATAGGTTCCTGGGGTGACTTTACTGACATTGAAGGTCAGATTTTCTACTATCGGGTCTGGGCTTCTTAGTCTTGGAAATTGGTAAGGAATAGCTAAATCTCCGAGTAACAAAGCCACCTGTTGTCCTTTTTTCACCCCTGGCTTGCAGGTTAAGGTTAACCGATTCCCTGGTTCCGGGATAGTAATTGCTGTTACCTCTGGTGCTGTTACCTCTGGGACTAAAGGAAAAGTCATGGAGTTCGTTATCCGAGTGCGATCGCTCTCGGATACATGTACTGTGACAGTGTAAAATCCAGCTAGCCACTGGATCCCGTCAAGGGTTACCCTGAGCTGGGTGGCCGAAACGTCTTTTAGGTTTGTCAGTACAATCGGATTTTCTAGATGGGGATGTCCGAAGTGGACTTCCTGGCTGTTTTCCAGGTTATACCCCTCAATCATCAAATCCTGGTCTACTGTCAAGTAACGTTCATTCTGCGGTGGTTTGATGGCTGTCAGACCAGGTAAGGGCGGTATTGTACCTGCCTGGGATGCGGGACCCCGGTCGTCAGCACCGCGACTCAATACTGGCAGTGGGGTTTTGACTGGAATCTGGCTTTCTATCAATACCACCGAGATTTTATAAGCAGCGGAAATGCGATATTGGGTTTGAAATGTCCCCCATAGTTTCGATATTTCTTCTAAGGATAGGTTATTAGGTGTTACGCTAATTCGTTCGATCTGATTTGCCAGATTACTATCCTCAAGCAGCTCTTTTTTTGATTGGTCTAATAATCCCGGTTTTTTTTCAATCGCCCTCTCAATATCTTTGGTTCGGATCAAAGGATGGTCGTGCAAGACCCGCATGGCTACCCCCAGCAAAGTTTGGCTTTCGGTATCTTCGTTGTCTTTGCCGTAAGCTGTTATCAAATAATATAGATCTAATGCCAATGGGGGTTTACCTGTTTCTCCTGGTTTGACCTTATTGGGCATATCTAAATTGCGCCAGGCACTATTGGGATTAGTTTGGTAAAGAAAGATGTTAATCTGATTTTTTCCCTGGCTGTTTTCCCTGGCTTTGTCTGGAGGTTTGGTTGTGAATATTTCTAGAGTTCCACTGTCTAATTCTTGGATTGCTCCTTCCTTAATTAGGAACTCTAGCATTATCGTCACCCCAGCAATCGCCTGCGAGCTAGTCATCTGTCCGCCTCCCATTGCGCTTTTTCAAATAGTCATCTAGGGAAAGCCTTGGACTTGAAACCGTTGACTGCATCCTACGGGATTGCTGAACAGGTTTCACCGCTGGTTTAGTTCCTCGGATTTCTATCTTACCTATAGTCACCTGAATAGTGGGTGTCGAGGCTAGGGATGCTTTCCGTTCTTCTACTAGCTTTGACTCTACATATTGTAAGGCATTATTACCGGTTTTATCCTCTGGTAATTGTACAGGTCTATCGGTTTGGGTTTTTCCGGTTTTTCGCTCTTTTTCGGCTGGCGCGTCCGCTATTTCTGGTGCCAACTGACTCAACTGGTCTTCTCGCCTGGATGATAATTTGACCCCATCCTCTATCTGCTTGAAGGCTCTTGGGTTTTTTTCTTCCAAAAAAGGCTGACTAGTTATGATGTCTTGGTTGGCAAACCCTGGTGGAGTTAGCTGGTTTTCTGAGTGTACTTTCCCTTTCGTCTTGGATGCGATCGCTTTTCTCGATTGTGCATTATTTGTGCTTTTTGTCGATAATTTCTCAGCCCTTGTCTTGGAGTCTGGCTTATTCACCTCTGTTGAATTCAAAGCACTTAATGAGTCTATTCCTCTCTCAATTTCTCTCGACTTCACGTTCCTTGAGTCCACTTTATCCTCAGTAACGGGATCGGCGGGAGCGGTCTGACTGACTGACTCCTTTGACTTTTCTTGATTTCTTGAGAACAGCTTGGCTGTGACTGTCCTTTGTGGCGTCAATCCCGATCGTCGATCTGGATTGACAGATTTTTTTGACTCTCTAGAGTCAACCTCGTTTCTCCGACTTTCCCTCTCTAATGAGCTAGGCTTTTGCTCGTACTCCCTAGTTTCTCGAACCGACCTTAAGACGTCTTCTGTTGGTAAATCTTTCTGTTCATTCCTCCCCAATTGTTTGACTTCTCTAGTGTTAGGAGCTGGACAATCATTCTCTGTTACTCTCTGTACTGCTGGTGGGTTCACGTTTCTTGATACCACTTTCCCATCAGTCACTTCTCCCCCTGGTGCGATCGCGTTTTCTTTCGAGTTGCTATACCCTTTTCTCCTTTCCGGACTTTCCCACTCTAATGAGCCAGGGTTTTCCTCGATCTCCCTGGTTTCTCCAACCGACCTTAAGACGTTTTCTGTTGGTAAATCTCTGTGTTCATTCCTCCCCAATTGTTTGACTTCTCTATTGATAGGAGCTGGACTTTGATTCTCTGTTACTCTATCTACTGCTGGTGGGTTCATGTTTCTTGTACCCACTTTCCCATCAGTCACGTCTTCCCCTGGTGCGTACGCGTTTTCTTTCCGGTTGCTTAACCCAAACCCCCTTTGAGGACTTTCCCACGCTCTAGAGCTAGGCTTTTCCTCGATCTCCCCGGTTTCTCGAACCGACCTTAAGACGTCTTGTGTTGGTAAATCTTTCTGTTCATTCCTCCCCAATTCTTTGACTTCTCTTGTGTTAGGAGCTGGACAATCATTCTCTGTTACTCTCTCTACTGCTGGTGACTTCTCGTTTCTTGATACCACTTTCCCATGAGTCACGTCTTCCCCTGATGCGATCGCGTTTTCTTTCGAGTGGCTTAACCCTTTTCTCCTTTCTGGACTGTCATTCTCTCCAGAGCTAGGCTTTTGATCGATCTCCCTGGTTTCTCGAACCGACCTTAAGACGTCTTCTGTTGGGGAATCTTTCTGTTCATTCCTCCCCAATTCTTTGACTTCTCTAGTTATAGGAGCTGGACAATCATTCTCTGTTACTCTCTGTACTGCTGGTGGGTTCACGTTTCTTGATACCACCTCCCGTGGAGTAACGTCTTTCCCTGATGCGATCGCGTTTTCTTTCGAGTGGCTTAACCCAAACCCCCTTTGAGGACTTTCCCACGCTCTAGAGCTAGGCTTTTCCTCGATCTCCCTGGTTTCTCGAACCGACCTTAAGACGTCTTCTGTTGGGGAATCTTTCTGTTCATTCCTCCCCAATTCTTTGACTTCTCTAGTGATAGGAGCTGGACTTTCATGCTCTGTTACTCTCTGTTCTGCTGGTGACATATGGTCCGTTGATACCACTTTCCCATCAGTCACGTCTCCCTCTGGTGCGATCGCGTTTTCTTTCGAGTGGCTTAACCCTTTTCTCCTTTCTGGACTGTCATTCTCTCCAGAGCTAGGCTTTTCCTCGATCTCCCTAGTTTCTCGTACCGACCTTAAGACGTCTTCTGTTGGTTTATCTTTCTGTTCATTCCTCCCCAATTGTTTGACTTCTCTATTGATAGGAGCTTGACTTTCATTCTCTGTTACTCTCTCTACTGCTGATGACTTCTCGTTTGTTGTTCCCACTTTCCCATCAGTCACGTCTCCCTCTGGTGCGATCGCGTTTTCTTTCGAGTTGCTTAACCCAAACCCCCTTTGAGGACTTTCCCTTTCTAATGAGCTAGGCTTTTCCTCGATCTCCCTAGTTTCTCCAACCGACCTTAAGACGTCTTGTGTTGGTAAATCTTTCTGTTCATTCCTCCCCAATTGTTTGACTTGTCTAGTGATAGGAGCTGGACAATCATTCTCTGTTACTCTCTGTACTGCTGGTGGGTTCACGTTTCTTGATACCACCTCCGGTGAAGTCACCTCTTCCCCTGGTGCGATCGCATTTTCTTTCCGGTTGCTTAACCCTTGTCTCCTTTCCGGACTGTCATTCTCTTCATTGTCTGATTCATTGCCAATACTCTCCCCCTTTCGCGACCTTGCTTGTTCCTGGATTTCCCGGATTTCTCCACTAGGCTTTAAGACATTTTCGGTTGGGAAACCCCTTTTGTGATTTTTCCCTAACGCTTTTGGTTTTAAAGCCTTACCAGACCGTTTCTGTTCTCCCTTTTCTGAAGCGATCGCATCTGGACTTGCTTGGGGTATTTCTGTTACTTCTATTCTTGTTTCTATCTCTGGACTTTCCTTGGTTACCCTCTCCCCAAGGGACTCTTGTTTCTGTGTTAGATCTGGCGAGTCACCCTCTACCCTGTGTATTCGGTCTTTATCTATCTCTGTGCTTGTGACCCCAATCGTCTCTCTATTTACCAACTCTTGATTTTCCGCCCTTATCCCCAACTGAACCTCAGTATTATTGATGATGGGCTCCTTTGGTGTTGCCTCTTGTGGTGTTGGTGCGATCGCGTTTTTTTCTCTATTGTTTTTTTCTCTATTTCTGTTCTGTTGGTTTTGAGTTTCCCTGCTAGTTTGATTGAAGGTATTCCCTTCTGAGGTTAATTCCTGATCTTCTGAAGATTCTCTCTCAATTTCCACTAAGATTGTGTTCGTGATCGGCTCGGGTTCCCTATCCCTAAGGTCACCATCTTGGGGGGATAACGCCGGTGTAGTTGGCTCCCTTGGTGTAATGGTGCGATCGCCCTCAAACAAGCTAGGTATTTCTAGATTGGCATTTTCACTAGCCATCGCCTCTTCCGGAGCAAACCGTGAAACTATTCGGGGTTGCACTACGGGCATTAAACCCAAGGTTCGTTTTGCCAGTCTGGTAAATAAATCTGCCATCAGCCCACTAAACTCAAATAATATTGTCGTCGGAGCGTACTCATAGATAAGATATCCGCCTCTCGCCATCCATAAAATCGGGCTAGCACGTGTACTTCCTGGAGAATTCTCTGGGCTTTAGCACTGATTTCTTTCCAAATAAACCAAACTATATCTAATAGAACCTGCCAGTTATGACTGCAAGCTGGACAATCTAGATCTAATACTATTTCTATTTGGGGGTCTGCTGTTGCGATTGCCTCTACCATTTTTTCGATCACGTCCTCTGGCAGGTCATTATACCCCCGGTTTTGTCCCGATCGGCTTGCCCCCAGCAAACAGTTTTGCCTCAGTTGTCTGGCCGCTTTTTCATGATCTTTGCTTCCCACTATTCCAGCCAAGTCCCAGCTATTCGGCAATCTATAGTGCAACTCCCACTCCCCGACGTTGATTATATACTGTTCTGCTTCTGGTTCCCGCAGTTCTACCAAGCGCATCTGGGATGTTTTCATGGTAAACTCTAACCGTTCGCTACATTCGGGACAGTCTACCCAACTATTCATCTGCTCCCCGAAGGTGATTTCTCGTAGGGTTAATAAATAAGCGTCCCGCTGTCCGATACTCATAGTAGCCAGGGTGGCTCTCGGCTTTTCCGGACAAGCAAAACTCAAAAGAGTCAACGCCCTATCCAGGGGATGTTGACTCTGTCCTATTTCCCAACAACGTATTAGCTCATTTGCTGTTAGTGGTCGCATTGGACTACACTAGACCTGTTTTATAGCAATTCTCTTAGTCATGAGGACAAAACTTATCCTTTTAAGGCAGAAGGCAGAAGGCAGAAGGCAGCAAGGCAAGAAGGTCTTAAGGTAATAAGCGCCCATCAATTCTGTACCTCATAGCTATGAGAAACGCTATATAAGTCTCATCAACCTTGGTGATGATAAGGCAAAAGGCTTGCATACAAAAGGCAAAAGATAAAAGGGATAGATTTTGATTTCATATTTATTTTTGCCAGAGGTCTACTAATTTTTTAATCCGATACTTTTTGCCCATCAGCCTTCCTTTTATAGGACTACGCATTAAGGTGTTTGACATTGATAAAAGCTGAAAAGCTAATGCACGTCAACTTTTGCCTTCCCCTCCTGGGAGGGGTTAGGGGTGGGTTCCTCTTGCCTCTTGCCCTTGCGCGTAGCGCTATATAGCAATCCTAAATCATTGTCTTGATGCAATAGCGAGTGGGGGAAACCCCCAAGACCGCGCTGCATCGCTTGTAAAATCACTGGACTTATTAAAAACTAGCTCTAACTCTGATATCGTCTGCCTTCTGCCTTCTGCCTTCTGCCTTAAAACAGCCCATTTATTTCACGAATCAGATAGGATTGCTATATCTATGCCGGTTCAGTGAAACTCGGTTCTGTTGGTTCCGTCACGTCATAGTCACGTTCCCATCCTTCATTTTGCAGTTGAATGCTCTGGATTGCGATTTCGTTGCCGCTTGCATCCAACTCGGGCATAGCTTGGAATTCCGATACCCAGCAGCGATATACTTTATAAGCGATCGCTACCTGTCCGGCTTCGTTCATCACCTCGATAATGATATCCTTGCGGAAGTCTTTCAAGGACACTTCCGAACCCAAACCGGAACCGTAGTTCCAGACCTTGTTAGCCCACTTCTCGAACTCTGGGTCGTGGGTTACCCCCCGTTCTAATGTGATTGCTTCGTACTTAGTTTGTCCTGGGGATAACCGCGAACTGCTGGCGTCTCCCCCTGTGCGATGTTCTATCACTTCGGTGGTACGACTTAAGGCACCAACTTTACTAACTCCCGCTACGTAGTTTCCATCCCATTTGACCCGGAATTTAAAGTTTTTATAGGGGTCAAATCGTTCCGCATTTACTGAAAATTGAGCCATGGTTTCCTCCTTAAGATTGTCCGGCTATTTGTTGGAACTTGAGTATCACGAATTCTGCGGGCTTGAGGGGGGCAAACCCGATCATGATGTTAACTATACCCCGGTCTATATCGTACTGAGTGGTGGTTTCTTTATCACACTTGACAAAGTAAGCGTCCTTGGGGGAACTGCCTTGGAATGCCCCCTGCTTGAACAGATTTTGCATAAATGCACCGATATTCAATCGCAGTTGGGACCACAGGGGTTCGTCATTGGGTTCAAATACAGCCCATTGGGTATTGCGATACAAAGTTTCTTCTAGGTACAGGGCTAGTCGGCGCACGGGGATGTATTTCCATTCCGAAGCTAGCATGTCGTCTCCTTCCCTGGTGCGCGAACCCCAGACGATTCGACCTGCTGGTGGCATCACTCGCAAGCAGTTAATCCCTTTAGGGTTCAACTCCCCATTTTCGGGGTCGGTCAGGGGGACGCTCAGACCTGTAACTCCTTTTAATACGGCTTCCAAACCCGCTGGTGCTTTCCAAACTCCCCGGCTGGCATCCGTGCGGGCGAAGATTCCTGCAATGGCTCCACAGGCGGCAAAGGTTTCCATTTGATTTTCCCTGAGGGGGTTCGGCATCCTCAGGCGCGGGAAGAAGATTGCCCCATTGGTACTGACTGACCCCACTTGACTTGACTCATCAATCCCTGTTTTTGCTTTATCCTTATCTGTCCAACTACTAGGAGAGTCGATAATCATCATGGCGCGGCGCTTCAGGCAATATCCCAAAGCCAAGTCAATTAAGCCTGAATCTATATCCTTATTGTCATTTTTGTAGGGTGGGATGCATAGTAAGTTAAACAGGTCTGTATTCTCTAGGGCATAAAGTCCCTTTTTCTCTCCTTCCTTTCCTGTACCAGTGAATTCGTTTTGTGCGATCGCATCTCCATCTGAGCCTTGATTGGCTGATTCTACCTTATTTGAGCTAGCGTCGCTCCACAAATCATTTCCATCCGAAGGATCATTATTTGGCGTGGGAACTGGTATATCTGCTGTAATTGTTCCACTGTAACGCACCAGGTTTGACTGGTTTTCGAGTACCTTATCTACCTGACGTGGGTGTCCAAA
The DNA here is from genome assembly GCF_010692305.1 of Moorena sp. SIO4G3. Lineage (NCBI taxonomy): Bacteria > Bacillati > Cyanobacteriota > Cyanophyceae > Coleofasciculales > Coleofasciculaceae > Moorena > Moorena sp. SIO4G3. The sequence goes on from NZ_JAAHIG010000115.1 coordinate 7,975, forward strand.
TTTTGCCGATACCTTGAGGAATGTTTCTACTTCCTCTGTCTCTCCGTCTCTTATATAGAGATTGAATAATTTCTCTGCTGTGTGTGTTCCCTGATCCGTAATGCTTTTGGGAAAAGTGGTGTCAACCCGCGCCCGGAGCTTGTTTCCCCATACTCCCACGTTTGCAGCTTTTAAAGCAAGTGGACTACCCGAACCAGCATTTAATTCTGCTTCTGTTCCACCCTTGTGGAGTCGAACAATCACCGCCTGACTACCGCCATTAGTGTAGAAATCCCGCACCGCGAAACTCATGGTACTGTGATTCCACAACCCACCAAATATGCGCTCGTATTCTCCGTAGTTATTAATTAGTATTGGCTCATCGGTCGGTCCCCGGAAGGCTCGACCGATAAAGGCTGTGATAGAAGTGGCTACCCCTGTTATGGTGCGCACTCCTGATGGAATTTCTTCTATATATACCCCAGGATAGGTTGGTGTTACTGGCATTTCTTTCTCCTTTTTTGTTATGTAGGGTGCGTTAGGGGCGGACGAACTAATTTTAAACTTCAACCCCCGGGTTAGGTTGCTGCCCGTAACGCACCACCGGGTCAAACAACTGTAGGGTGCGTTAGGGGCGATCGCCCTAATTTTCCACAACGCCCGGGTTAGGTTGCTGCCCGTAACGCACCATCGGCTCAAACTGCCCTACCGTCAATTAACAATTAACAATTTTATTACGACTGTCCTGCTATCTGCTGAAATTTCAGAATCACAAATTCTGCTGGCTTCAAGGGTGCAAACCCGATCATGATATTAACTATACCCCGATCAATGTCGTACTGAGTCGTCGTTTCCTTGTCACACTTAACAAAATAAGCGTCTTTGGGGGAACTGCCTTGGAATGCCCCTTGCTTGAACAGATTTTGCATAAACGAGCCGATGCTTAATCGCAGTTGAGACCACAGGGGTTCGTCGTTCGGTTCAAATACAGCCCACTTGGTATTGCGATACAAGGTTTCTTCTAGGTACAATGCCAGTCGCCGTACCGGAATGTATTTCCATTCCGAGGCTAGCATGTCGTCTCCCACTCGGGTCCGGGAACCCCAGACTATTTTACCCGCTGGCGGTCTATTCCGCAAGCAGTTAATTCCTTTAGGGTTCAACTCTCCATTTTCCGGGTCTGTCAGAGGGACGCTGACACCCGCCACTCCCCGCAAGACGGCATCCAAACCGGCTGGGGCTTTCCACACGCCCCTGGTCGCATCCGTGCGGGCGAAGATTCCTGCCACAGCCCCACAGGCGGAAAAGGTTTCCATTTGATTCTCTTTGAGAGGGTTGGGCATTTTCAGGCGTGGGAAGAAGACGGCTGCATTGGGACTAGTAGACCCCACGTCTCCATCAATCCCTGATTTTGCCGCTCCCTTAGTATTCCACCCGCTGGGAGAGTCGAGAATCATCATAGCCCGGCGTTTTTCGCAATAGATGATAGCGTCCTCAATTACCCCTGTTTCAACATCTAGTCCATTAGCCTCCTGTTTATAGGGTGGGATGCAGAGCAAGTTAAACAGGTCGGCCTTTTCCAGGGCATAAATTCCTTCTTTCTCGCCTTCTCCTTCAGTAAAGTTTGTACTTGTCAGCTGGTCGCCATCTCCTGCATGGTCTATTGGTTTCACCCCATTTGAAGACAGTTCGTACCACACTCCTTCCGCCCTGAATTTCCTTTTTTCTTGTTCTTGTAATTCCTCGTCAATTTGGTTTTTTATTTCGTCCCATGTGCTAGGATTTTTTTCTGGCCTAGCACTAGGCAATGTCCCAATTATCCGTACTAATTGTGAATCTTTTTCTAGTACTTTCTCAATGTATCGGGTTTGGTTTGGGTCAACAGATACATTCTGGAACGTTTCGACTTCTCCGGTCCCTCCATCCCTTACGGATAGATTGAACAATGGACTATTGTCGTTTAGTCCATCATAGTCAACGCGAGCCCGCAATTCGTTTCCCCAAGACCCCTCGTTTGCTGCTTCGAGGACTAGTACATTATCTGTTCCTACTGATAATTGTGCTTTTGCCCTTATCTGCAACTTAGCAATAATTTTATCGACTTCTTTTGTATAGTCATCCTCTGTCAAGCCATCGGGTAATGCATAGATCTCGATTGCCATCTGTTTGGCTACGTTCTCTGTCACTTTTTCTTCTGCGATTTCCCAAATATTAGGTTGGTCACCATTATCAGGATTTCCTATTTCTTCCCAAGCTGCTAGAATTCCATCCTGTTTGTTACCTGCCCCTAAAATCGCCTCTACTGCTGACTTCACTTCATTAAATTCACTCTCAGTTGTAGCTTGCAGTTCTTTAGGATTGAACAGTCGAACAATTACCGCCTGACTCCCGCCGTTAGTGTAGAAATCCCGCACCGCGAAACTCATGGTACTATCATTAAACAATCCGCCAAATATGCGCTCGTATTCTCCGTAGCTATTGATTAGTATTGGCTCATCGGTCGGTCCCCGGAAGGCTCGACCGATGAATGCTGTAATCGAGGTAGCTACTCCGGTTATTGTCCGTACCCCCGAAGGAATTTCTTCTACATAAACTCCAGGATAAGTTGGTGTTACTGGCATTGTTTATACTCCTTTTTTGTTCTTCTGGTGATTAATTGCTCTTGAGATAACGTTTCTAGGACTCATCAGGTACAGTTGTGTTTGAGGCCGCATCCCTTAAAACCCTATTGCCTCTTGCCTCTTGCCTCTTGCCTATTGCCTCTTGCCTTCCCCTCCTGGGAGGGGTTAGGGGTGGGTTCCTCTTGCCTCTTGCCTCTTGCCTTCACAGGAAAATTGCTATACATCCAAATCAACTGTCAACAACCCCTGCCTCCGTTTCCACTAGCTGACCGTCATTTTCCGCTTCTGTGAACTCCCTCAACTCTTCCTCAATAACCTGAATAGCACCGCTAATACGCAATAAGGTTTCTCGTAGATTCATTTGCTTGGTTTCATAGTCAGCCAGCATTTTTTGACCTGCCTCAAATTCAGCTTTGAGGGATTGGAGACGGTGTTCTAATTTCTCTTTCATGGTTGGTTTGTACCTACTAACGTTTGGTTTTGGTCAAGCCCCCTAAATCCCCCAATTTTGGGGGACTTTGAGAGTTTTTTACCCTCCAGTATTGGGGGGTTAGGGCATGTCTTCTTGCCTCGGAGATCCCCCTAAATCCCCCTTAAAAAAGGGGGACTTTGAGTATGGCTCCCCCCTTATTAAGGGGGGCTGGGGGGGATCTAAATCTTGCGGAAAACTTTTAAAACACGCCCTAGGGGGGTGGGGGACTTTGAGTATGGCTCCCCCCTTATTAAGGGGGGCTGGGGGGGATCTAAATCTTGCGGAAAACTTTTAAAACACGCCCTAGGGGGCTAATCTGGGGAATGATGTAATTACTCCTTATTGAGAGCCTGCAACTGTGTGATTTTAGTTTGCTGCTGTTTAACTTGCTTTGCCAGTTCCGAAATTTTATTGTTTTGCTCCTTAATAGCTTCTATCAGAGGGGCAATAAGCTTAGAATAACTTAGAGACTTCATCCCCTGGGAATCAGTGCTTACTAGTTCTGGAAACACCTCTTCTACCTCTTGGGCTACCAGTCCGATTTGTGTTTCTCCGGTAGCGTTTTGATCATCTTTCCATTGGTAGCTCACGCCGCGCAAACCTAGGATCTTTTTAAGCCCATTTTTTAGGGGCTTAACATTTTCTTTTAAGGTTGCATCACTAGTAGTAAGCACTCCGTCTGTAGTTCTTATTTTCCCATCCACGTCCAGTTTTACGCTATCGCTACTGTCAGGAGATGTGTTCCCAATGCCGACAACACCATCTTTAGTTATGGTCATTCGTTCAACTAACTCAGAAACTCCTCCAGAAGACACTTGAGAGGTCCAAAAACCTAGGCGACCACTTTTTTCATCATTGTCTGCGTTATCAAAACGCCATGAGATTCGCGCCCCTTGAATACGGGATGGTGTGCTGCCTCCATTTTGATTATTATCGTAGAGGTAAAGACCAATAGATCCACCTTCAGCTTGAGCTTGACCAGATGCATCATCACATACTCTTTCAAACCGCGCAATTTCCAAAAGATTATTATTAGTACCATCATATTTGTAAACATGCAGCGGAGCTTTGTCACTTGGTGACATAGGAATAGGGTCATTAATGATAGACTCGATCGCCAGACTGCCGGAGGTGATCTTTACATCCCCTGTCTCGACAACCAGTCCCAACTGCTGAACATTCTCATGAGTAGCGGTGAAGGTTGGATTAATTTTCAGCGCTGTTAGGACATCATCAGAGCGTGAACTTTTCAAACGTGCTTCTACTTCTAGCTTGCCTGTTAATTTAGTATCACCGGTAACGGCTAACTTGTAATTCTCTAGGGATTCACCCCCGATGCCGACTCCTTGAGTTTCTTGATTTACCTTCAGAGCAATATTAGAATCTCCACCAACTTGCACATCCCCCGACTCGACAAGCAGTCCCAACTTCTTAATACCTGTATGATCACCGCTGAAGCTTGGATTAATTTTCACCGCTGTTAGGGTTTGATCATCTTGATTAGCCATCAAAGTCGGTTGAATTTCCGTCGCGACTAATACATTATCCGTTCCTGTCAGTGTGCCATCCAAGCACATCGAACCATCAGTTACTCTCAATTTGTGTCCTGTTGGATCATCAGACCCGATTGCAACACCGCCACTTGTACTACAGAGTGCGACATTTTCCCTGACTACATGTAAGCCAAACTTTGGATCCCCATTTCCATCAAATGTTGGCTCAATATGGACCGCTGTCTGAATCCCGGTTCCTGTAAAAGCTGGTTTAATTTCCACCGCCTTGCTAGCACCAGTCAAATTAACAGGCACTACTTTTAGCTTGCCTGTTAATTTAGTATCACCGGTAACAGCTAACTTGTAACCACTTTCGGACTCACCCCCGATGCCGACTGCTTTATTTTCTTGATTTACCTTCAGAGCAATATTAGAATCTCCACCAACTTGCACATCCCCCGACTCGACAAGCAGTCCAAACTTCTTAACATTGCTATGATTACCGCTGAAGGTTGGAGCAATTTTCATCGCTGTTAGGGTTTGATTCTGGCCATTACTTCTCAAAGTTGGTGTGATTTCCGTGGCATTGCTAGTACCTGTTAAATTTGGTAATACTTTTAACGTTGGTTCTACTGCTTTTTCACCACTTAATGGAACTCCACCAATTTGCACATCCCCTGACTCCACAAGCAGTCCCAACGTCTTAACATTGCTATGATTAACGGTGAAGGTTGGATTAATGGTTGCCGCTACCAGCTTTTCATCTTTTTTTGAAGAAGTCAGGCTTGGTGTTACTGTCAGCTTGTCTACATCTGTAGAACCACCATAAACGGTAAAGTCTATATCCTTAAAACTGACGTATTCATTACTCTTCCCTGTTACATAAAACTTTATATCCTTATTATTTATTTCTTCTATAGGGGGAATCTTATCCGCACCAATACATACAGTTCCTTGTGGAATTTTCAAAGTGGGTTTATCCTGAGTGCCACTACCTGTCAGATTCAGTGAATTTAGATTGGTTATTGCAGCCTTTACTTGTAAACTAGTATTTACAACCAAAGTATCTAACTCAGTAGTTCCGGTAACTTTCAGTTGATTCTCTCCTGGGTTAGCAGGAATAGTGATACCCTCAACTATTATGTCTGTAGGTTGGGGGCTACCGATGCGTACATTACCATCTGCCGTAATGACCATCCAATCGGCTAAGGTTCCGTTTTTACCTGTGCTAAATCTTAACTCCCCTGATGAAGAATTTTCACCTTCTCCTTCTTGGAGATAATAAGAAATAGCTGCTGCTTCTTGAGCTTGTTCAACGTATTTCTTGGTATCATCTTTTTCGGCTGCCTGGTCTATCCCCTCCTGGGTTACTGTGCCTTTTTTCCAGACTATCCTGCCATTAACAGTATCAGTGTCGTTCGCAGCAAACAGGGATAGGAAATCTTGGGTATCACCTTCTTCTAGCTGGATTTCCAAAGGGCTAATAACCTTTAGCTTCCCAGAGGTATGCTTGGTTTCCAGTTTTCCATGGATCAGTAACTTATCTTGATTTTGCTGACCCAGTTCGACATTACCTGGATCTCCTTTCTTTGCATGGTAGGTTACCTGACCGTAAACCTCCAGATCTCCCGCCACTTTCAAGCGTTGTTTGGTAATCCTATCACCCTTCTCATCTAGATAGGTTTCCTTTCCAATATCTACTAAGTACTCGTCTTTTTCCTTTACTGTTATCTTGGGTCCAAAAGCGACACGTGCATCTTCTACGATCAACCCATAGTGTTTTACATTACTTTTAGAGTTATCGTCAAAACTTGGCTTGATATATAATCCTACTAATTCATCGCCATCATTCTGAGCACTAACAGAAGAGGAAACATCTACTCCTATACTGATATTGTCCCTAACGGTCAGTTGTTCGCCAATACCAACCTTTCCCTTGTTGACGATCAGACCATAGTGTTCCACATCTTCTTGGGAATTATTGTCGAATTGAGGTTTTATGTATAGCCCTACAAGCTTGTCCTTCTCGTTCTTGGCATTTATTTCTGGCTGCAAAGCAACTCCTGTCCAGATATTGCTATTTCTTCTTGTGTCTTCTTCCTCTAGTGCCTTTTTACCAATAGCTATATCACCACTTTCTACTATTAATCCATACTTTTTAAAGTTCCCTGGATTGTTTTGTTGCTTAAATTGCGGACAAATATGTAAGCCTGTCAGCTCGTCGTTCTTGTTATTCGCTGTCAATATTGGTTCTAACTTTAGCCCTACAACCTGACCTTGTTTACCAGCTTCTATCGACAATTCTGGCTTGACTTTTAGTCCAATCCCCTTGTCAGTATCTTCCGTACCTATACTGACAACACCCTTGAGCCAACTTGTCCCTTCTACAATCAGGTCTTTATTACCGGTTATACTCAGTTGGTCTTTGGTCAGGCGCATCACCTCTTGTTCGCAGATGCTAAAGCTGATGGCCTGATCCTCAGCATCTGGCGCTTTTTCTTCCAGTTCATCCTTCCAATAGCCAGCATTTAAAGTGAGTTGCTTTCCACCTTGAATGTCTAGCTGGTCATTAGGATGGTCGGTTTCTTTGCCATCACGTCGGGCATCATTGTAGCTGTGTACCCCGATCGATAACTTCTTTCCCTTACTTCCGTTATTTAATGCTGTTTCCCGCGCCATCTCCGTCAGCGCTGGGAAAATTTCCCGGCAATCCTGGAGCACTTTCCATTGTTTATCATGATAATTGACAATCGCCAATGGACAGTAGTGATAGACAATCCCGTCTGGTTCTTTGTCGTCTGCTGGCCACACAACTTCTTGTTGAGAGCGGGTTGGGATTAACCAATAATCTCCGGTCCTGTATTTTCCACTGTATGGTTTTTTTTGATCATCCTTAAGGTTAAGATGAACAAAATTGACTTGTAGCCCTTTTTCCAGTTCTATAAAACCTGTTTGAGTTTCTTCTGTGTTTAATTTTATTTCTCTTGCATTTGCTTCCCAAATTCTTACAGTTGTTATTTGATTATTACTTATCGGATTCAACTCTAATATTTGTTCAGTCCAATTGTCGTCACTTATAGTCAGTAACGTATTATCTTCTCCTACATTGTCAACCTTTAGAAATAACCCAGGTTCACCAGCTTTTACACGCTCTTGGTCTGTGATTTCTATCCACGTCTCTTTCCCTTGTTCCTGCTGAAATTGAATTTGATTATTTTTCTCAATCTTTACCTTCTTATCTTTAATTTCTAACACTTTTGCGGCCATGGAAGCATTGTTTCTCGCCCACTTAAACGTGGTATTCTCTACCGTGTCCCCAACTTCATGTATTTCTACCCTGTAAAGATCGTTGGGCAACCCTTTTCCACTCTTTACCTTAAGTTTTCCTTTTTTATGCTTATCATCCCGTAAGGTTTGCCACTCTTGCCGCCATTTTCCCTTGTCTTCCAATTTCAGTGCCTTTAACTGCCAGTAAGTCTCGGTGCGCGTGGTCGTATCGGGTCCCCCCAGGGCTAGCTCTAGCAGGTTTTGGTCTTCTATGGCTGTAATGTGATGCTGCCATACCTCTAAATAGACTAGATAATCATTATTTGATGGTTCCTCTAGACCTGGAACTGTTGAGATCTGCTGCAGTTCCTCCCCAATCTTTTCACAGAGGACACCATCTACATAACATCGTCCTGCACCCAGCTTAATATGTTCGTTATCATCCTCCGGAAAATCAACCTCAAAACTCTTTAGATCTGGCACTCCATGGAGTCCGATAATCTCCTTGTTCGCGTACTGCTCTCTGTGAGCCATTATATCTAGCTGTTCGTTCCAGTCCGCATCTAACAATACCCGACCTTGCTGTAGGCGAACACTGCTGTAACGGTTGCTTGGATCAAATGTCCAACGAGTAAAATCCCCTTTCATCTTTTTTCCCTCAGGTGTTATTTTTTGTTAATTTTTTGGTTAATTTTTATAAACTGTGCTGACTTCCATGCCGAAGCGTAAGTATTCATCCAAACTTGCTGCTAAATTTGCCTCTTGTTGCGGTCTCTGCAAATTATTGAACGCCCCCATTTCAGTATTATTTTCTGCACCCTCTTGGATCTCTTGAGGGCAACTGAGGCTTAACTGAGCATAAGCCGGTTGACCGTACTGCTGGGATGTAAAACTGGGCTGTAGTTCCGGATAATCCAAACTCTTGGGCTGGCACTCATATCGTTCTGGTGTAGGGTAATAATGTTGTTTTGGCTGTTTTGGGTTTTCTTCTGTTGTTGGGTTTTCTTCTGTTGGCTGTGCGGAAATTTGGTAACCCACTGGTGCATAGCTATACCGCAGACCGCCAGTTTCTTTGTTTTGCACTTTTACGGGGTCCATAAAGATTGTTTCCGAACCCAACTGCATTTCTTCAATATATACTCCCCCAAAAATTGTCGATCGCTCGATTTTTGTCACAGGTCCACATTCCCGTGTAGTGGACATAATAGCAGCTTTTCCGGCACCGTCGATGATGCTATCGCCCACTACCAACACTCCACTTTCAATGGGCAGATTTACCTGCCCAACAATACTATTAGTGATGGCCACTTCTGCATTGGCCGAAATTTCGGTAATGCCCACAACCGTTTCTTGGGTTTGGTCGGGGGATCGCTTTGGTCTAATTGTACAGTGGTCTACTTCCAGTTGCACTTCCCCAGCTAGGAGAATTCTAGCACCACAAAGCAAACCATTGAGGCTAATGGTCGATCCTTGTCCACCGCTGACGATCAAGTCCCCTCCCAATGGACTGATCGTCGGTCGGTAACCATTGGCTGCTTCAATGGTTAAGCGATCGCATGGACCAAGTTCGATCAGCAATGTATCGGACACTACAGGTCCTGTAAGGGTGCGCGCCGTAAAGTGGGCTTGATTGTCCATTATCCTGATCGTGTTGTGGGACTCACCGCTTGCCTTCCAAGCACCGATCGCTTCGGACAGGGATGTATACCAGTTTTCGGTAGCCTCCGGAGGTTTTTTTCTTGCTACCCAGCGAATCGTTTCTGCGTCCTGAACCAGAGTTTTACTCCGATTATAAGGACCGCCTCCCATATTAGCACTAAAGCCATAGCTGAAGTTAACTTCTAAATTATCCCAACCCGGATCTTCGCCACTGGCGAACATCAGCCGACCCAGTTCCACATCTACGGCTATTTTCCCTGGTGGCGGTTCTTCCCAATTAGTTAATCGTTTAGCAATAATCTTTTCTGGTGGTATGGGTGGATAGTCTGCACCTTGATTTTTTCCACACTTTATATATATCCCTAGCCTGCGATCAGGTCCGTAATAGTACTTGCTATTGAGTTCTGGTTCTGAGCGTTCTACCTGTGGCGCTGGCACTTCCTTGAGGTCAACGGACTTGCGATAGTCTTTTGCCATTTTTATAAGACTGTAAGTCGTATTTTCCGTCGGCTGCTCCACCCAATCATTAGGATAGGTATAATCGTCGCCATCACCTAATCGGAAGACTTTAATGAATTTTTCATCAGTTTCATCTTCCGGAGGGGACGTTTTGAAAGGTCTTAAATCTTCCTCAAATGCATTATGACTGATTGGGATCGGGAGTTCAATACTTTCCAATTTATGGGCCCATAGATCTTGATAGTCTCTAGTTTTGGGCTGATTGAACAAAGGCATATCGTAACCCAGGGGATGAAAGGTATAGCAACCGGTTTGGTTGATTACTGGCCAGTCAGGTTTAGCTTTTTTATTGGTCTTTTGCCGGTAATAGCTATTCCTATTGCTGATTGCTCTAGGACTAACCTGTAGGGTATGTTTGCGCTGGCTAGGGGAGGTTTTAAAGCCAAAAACCGCCTGTTCAAATTCATATTTGCTGGTGTCATTGTTGTTATCCCAGCGCCTAATATTTACCGTCTTGATCGGTAATTCTGGCCGATAGCATGGGGTAGAGCGTTTAATGGGATAGCTTTGGAGTCTCCAAATAAATAGACTGAGACTTTTAAGGTTGTATCTGATGTCATTGACATCAACAGCACGGATATCTAAAGTATGAGCATTACTGTCAAATAAATCCTGCATCGCCACCATTTCTGTACTTTGAGTCAGAGCAAACGTGGCAGCGGACTCGGGACGAACTCTTTGGATATACTGAGTGGTGAGGACGTAGTTGAACATTTCTTCGACCCGCACTGTCCACCCCGTGGTATTCTCAATGGCTAGCTCTAGGGTTCTGGGAGTCCCTTTATGCCTGCGGTAGCGAATGGCATTACCAATGCGACTGCGCTGAACCGGTAAAATCTTTTCCGGGTCATTTAAGTCTTGAATCCCTACCAATTCCGCAATGTAGGGCAATACCCATTCATCGCAGGTTTCAATGAACCAGTTTTCGTAAAGGTTATTGATATCAGCTTCGAGGATGCCCAGTTCTTGCTCGACGATGGCCAGCAAGGCTCGCAGGGGTTCGCCTGAAAAGAAATCTTTCCGACGGTAGATAGCTGGTAATAGCTGGTAGAGTTTTTCCCTCACCATGTTTTCCCCTCATTGTTAACATTTATTGCGGAAATTGCTATCCATAAAGTTCAGAAACAATAATATATTAATACTTTCCAAAAACAGAATAAAGATAAATAATGACTCGTCAATTTGTTCGCCGAAATGTTAGCATAGCATCTAACACCTAATACCTAACACCTAATACCTAACACCTAATACCTAACACCTAACTCAATACATCTAACTCAATACTGCCTGATACCGGATTAAGTAATAGTAGTTGAGCGGGTTCCACCTCAAGGCCATTCCAAGAGGCTGGTTTTGCTTCTAGGAATTGGTTGAAGGTTTTATCGTAGCCATCTAAGTAAAGAGCATCCAGGTCTACACCATCAACCCCTTTAATTGACTGAATTAACTGGAGGATTTCTGCAGCAGTTACATCCTGAGCAAAGGCACGCTTGTCAAAAGCAAACGCCTCCTTGAGCACCTTTTTGATGTCACGAACTACAGTCTCAGGCACATATTGCCTGTTAATCCAGAGTTTCGCCTTGATATTAAACAAGAGACGCTGGTAACTTTCAAGGCTGAACTGAGATGCCGGACCACCACCCAAGCTGAGAGTGGGATCCCTTGCTTCTTCAACAGCCTGCTTAATTTGAGCGTAAAGATTTGAGTCAGGTGCAACTGGTGCGCCATTGCGACCAGCTATCGTTGCTTGCACCATACCAGAATTTGCCGTCGTTTGCAACTGAGTAGCAATAACCTTCCCAATACTAGAGAAGCCACCGATAAAATACTCGTAATCTTGCAAAGAAATAATCCGATCCAAAGACCGCGTTTTCAGGGGAGCATTTTGCCGTGCTTCGTCCCGAGTTTCTGGTGCCCCTGCACCCGTTGCAGCTTGGGGATTAGTTACCTCTACCACACCTAAGGGTGCGCTTTGTACTAAAGAGATTGTTTTAGCTGCGACTTCACCATCAGGACCAATGCCCGTGCGATAGGTAACAGTGATATTTTCCTCCCCAGTTGTCGGTCGCGCTCCCTTGTAGCCATCCCCAAAGATCACACGGGTTTTGCCATCATCGTCTATCCGTGTCATATACCGCTGTTCTGGGGATGTTAACTCATACAGGGAGGTAACTTCTTCCCACAGTAAACCATCCACCCGCACACTCAGGGTGCTTTCGCTACCAGTAGCTGTATCTGCCGAAACATAAGTTAAAGGTGGATTTTTCAGGATGAATTCCTGGTTCATCTTGGTCCCATCACCGCTACCGAGCACTTCATCAGCAACGGTTTCCCCATGGGTAACCAAAGCAACATTAGCATTGATGGTCACTGTGGTGCGATCGTAGGTATTCAGGAGGGGTTCAACTAGCTTGAGCACTGTGCGCTGCTGTCCTTGGGTTACTTCCTTTAAGGAAGCAACCTCACTGATAATTTTGTCAGCTTCGGTTGCAGGCTCCAGAAGGATTTCCCCTGGTTTTGTGGTTATCTCACCCTTAAACCCAAGTTGATCGATCAGATTCCAGCGCACTAAACTGCCTGGCATCACAACCTGATCTGAAGGCATTGCGTTTAAGGTATTATCTTCCGTGAGTTCCTGACGCTGTTGGATAGACAGAGAATCTCCAGGTAGTATTGCTCTTGATTCTATACTTTCCGTGCCTTTCAAAATACACTGGTTGCGCGTGCCAATAAATACTTGACCTTGGCTGCTAATAGCGATCGCCCGGACATCATTAGCTAGGGCTTGTCGCATTTGGATCCACTGACTATCTTCCTGGAAGATAGCACGACGATAGATATTACCACCACTAGTGCCTGCAAATAGCCAGGTTACATTATCCTGGGAATCTAACGCTAAGCTATAGACATTGTTGTTGGTTAAAGCCCTATTTTCGTGCTCCCAACCCGAAACCCTTGGTGATCCTGTAATTTCTCCAAAATTTTTAGAATGTTGAGCAGCTAAAGGCAGCTCTGGTGTCGATAAAATAGCAGCATTAATCAACGATTTAGCAATGAATTCTATCAGCCCATTTGCTAGGTCATTATTTGGCAAATCTCCCTGAGATTTTTTTACCTCTGAACTTAAGCTATCTCCCTGAGCTTCATTGTTTAAAAGTAACAAACTTCTAAATACACCTGATTTTGTCCCCACGAAGATGTAAGGTCTACCGTCTTGTTCATTAATATCGAGAGCGCGCACGTCTTGATCAGGCAAGCTATTGTTACTACCCTCATTATTGAGGGATGTCCAGCTTTCATTGCTATTCTTAACCAACTTATAGCAAAATACTCCATCAGATGTCCCGGCCAAGATATAATAATACTTGCCATCTTTTGTATAAATCTTGAGGTCACGGACTTCGCGATTTATCCATCCCCTGGATAACTCATCCCAAGAAGTCGGGTCAGGAGGATCTAGCTTGCGGCGACATACATTTTCTGCAGTGCCCGCCAAAATGTAGCGAACACCTTTTTGTTTGTATATCTCCAACACATTTACATCGGTATTGGTCAAGCCATTATCAAACCTTTTCCATATCTTCTCTTGGTTCAGTTCTTGGCGAAATATACCCCCTGCTGTTCCTGCCAATAGGTATTTATCATTACCTTGAGTATCGATCGTCAGACTGCGAACATCTGTATTCGTCAATCCTTCATCATCAAGTTTATGCCAGCTATTCCCACCAAAGTCTCGACTCAATATGTCTCCTGTTCCGATTGCTATCAATATATAGCGTGTGTCATGGTACTGGTAAGTTTTCAGAACGCTGACTTCTTTGTTACCATTTTCCCAGCTATCAGAAAACTTATCCCAGCTAGCGGTTAAATCTGTCAGATCCCGAGCAAATATGCCTTCTCTGGTGCCAGCCAACAGGGAAATATCGCCACTATCTTGATAAATATCTAGAGCTTTAACATTTTTATTGGGCAAGTCAGTATTAAAATCCTCCCAGGCATTCTCTCCCAGCTTGAGGCGAAATACTCCGAACTGTGTCCCTGCCCACAAATAGCGTCCGCCCCGTAATGCATAAGTCGCCAGAGCTGTTATAGCTTCTTTATTGGGAACGTTATTATCAAATTTAATCCAGGATTGGGAATCGAACTTTAAGCTAAAGATATCTCCCTGTGTGGTGCCCACAAATACTGTACGTACTCCATTTTCTATATAAGTTGTCAGAGCACGAACATCAGTATTTGTCAAGTCATAGGTAATATCTGTCCATTCCTTATCCCCTCGATCCAGATTTATACGAAATAGGCCATCTGCTGTCCCGGCCAACAGATAGCGATCGCTTTTTTCCGTATAAATCTCCAAATCTTGGACATTACGAGTTCCTAAATTAGCATATAAATCCCAAGTCATGGCATTGTGTTCTCGGCGAAATAGACCATGGTCTGTTCCTGCCAAGATGTAGAAAGTACCATTAAGTTCGTAACTTTCCAAGACCCCGATCGGTTGAGGCGAATCAGTCGTAAGTTTGCTCCAGCTAGTGCCATCATGTCGAGACACTCCTCCTACTGTCCCTGCCACTATCCTCGGGGAGGTGCCTTCTTGATAGCTTTCTAAAGCACGGACATCAGTATTTTTCAAGTCAGTTAGCTCAGTCCAGTTAGTGCCATCATGTTTAAAGACTCCAGCTGCTGTCCCCGCCAATATGATGCGGGAGCCATCTTGTTCATAGCTGTCTACAGCACGGACATCAGTATTTGTCAAGTCAGCTAGCTCGGTCCAGTTAGTGCCATCATGTTTAAAGACTCCAGCTGCTGTCCCTGCCAAGATGATGCGGGAGCCACCGTCTTCATAGCTCTCTACAGCACGGACATCAGTATTTGTCAAGTCAGCTAGCTCGGTCCAGCTTGTGCCATCATGTTTAAAGACTCCAGCTGCTGTCCCTGCCAAGATGATGCGGGATTCACCTTGTTCATAGCTGTCAACATCACGGACATCAGTATTTGTCAAGTCAGCTAGCTCGGTCCAGCTTGTGCCACCATCATGTCGAAACACTCCCCCTGCTGTCCCTGCCAAGATAATGCGGGAGCCATCTTGTTCATAGCTGTCTACAGCACGAACATCAGTATTTTTCAAGCCAGTTAGCTCAGTCCAGCTATTGTTCTCATATCGGAATACTCCCCCTGCTGTCCCCGCTAAGATCATGGGGATCTCATCTTGTAAATAGCTAGTCAGAGCACGGACATCAGTATTTGTCAAGCCATTATTCAGAGGGCTCCAGGAAAT
>NZ_JAAHIG010000116.1:0-23126 GCF_010692305.1 Moorena sp. SIO4G3
ATTCCGTGCCGGAGAACAGATAAACATAATTGTTGATTACAAAAGCAGCATCGATATTACTGTTGGTATCGCCATAGGTTTTGGGATATTCATCTTCGATGTAATCAAAAACCGTATCCCATACCCCGTCATTGGCACTACTTTTCAGGGCGTAGCGATAGTATTCGGTACCACTATCGGTGTTAACTATTAGATATAGATAATTGTCAAATAGGTAAGCAGCATCCACTTGCTGTTCGGTTTGCAAGGTCGTACGTGACTCTACACCCCAAACATCAATCGTGGTGTAGGCTTGCTTAGTGGCACTGCTATAGTACAATTGATTGCTATTGTTAAAAAAGTAAGAAACACCATCACCAGGTGAAGTGAAAGCAGCATCAATTTGGCTCCACTGTGGAAAGCTCTCAGTGTTAGTATTCAGCGTTTTGGGGTAGCCCGAGTCAACCGGAACCGAAAAACTACCATCTTCTTCTTGACTAAAGCGCAAGTATTCGTCATTGCGGAACAGGTACAACTTATTTTCAGAACCTAAGCTTTGAGTACCAATAAAGGCAGCATCGACTTTATTGTCCAGCCATACATTGTTAAAGGTGGTGTTCAGATACACCGGCAGGTTAAGATCGCTCAGGTTTCCGGAGTAAGTATCATCGCTGAGCTTGGTAAGAATTTCTGCTGGTAGTAGATTGTTATCGAACAGGTGATAAGTAGTGTGATCGGTGATTATGACAATATAACCACCGGCAGTGGTAAAAGCACCAGTGACGTTAACTCCGGTGTCGTAGAGGGTGGATGTATCCAAATTGCTATCGTTGCCAAAATCTATCACCTGGTAGTTGCTGCCACTTGCATCTTTGCTCCAAGCTTTAGCAATGCTGTTATCTTTGGTAATACCGCTGTGTGTGCTGTAAAAAGCTAGGTAATACGAATTACCATTGGTGTCAGTATAATTGAGACCAGAAGTCCAGTCTTGGTCCTGTTCAGATTCGTCGAAAGGACTAGGCACTAAGTCCTGTAGACTGTTTTGTTCTACTATATAGTTGTTCTCTAAACTCTTAATCCACAGACCATCACCGTCAATCACCATTATTGCGATCGCCTTGTCATTCAGTCGAGCTTCTGGTAACTCGATTGTTTGCTCAGTTACACCTTCTAACATGATATTCAAAACGGTTTGAACATTGGTGTCGGTTTGTTGGGAACTGCTCTCACCTAAGGCGTAAACGGTGTAATTGCCATTGTTGTTATTGCCATTGTTAATCAGGTGTAACTTATCGTTAAAAACGGCGGCAGCACTAAGGCCACTGAATAATCCCGTCTCGCCTTCGGGTAGACCAAAAGTGGTACGAATTGATGTTGTACTGTTGGTGTCGCTGCGGTATACAAGACCCAAATCATTATTAAACCAGAAGTTTACACCGTTCTCATTGGTAAAAGCGGCATCAATACTACTCCAGCCATCTGGCATGTCAGTTGCTTCATAGGTGCTCGTCACCAAGGTGCTAAAAGAACCGGTATATTCGTAAATATCCCCATCTAGCCTTAGATAAATTTGATTGTCAATGACATAGGCCGAATCAACATGACCAGTGATTTGCATATTGGTTGGGCTATCAACTATACCCCAGCGGCTGTTGATGGCTGCTTGTTCTGAGACGGTACCATCCGCTGAGACTTTGACGTAGGTCTGATCTGATAGGAAATAGTAAATATCCCCCCCATCATACACCTGTACTGCAGCCGTTATAGTTGTATCCCCTTCTAATGAGATGTTGGAATTGGAAAGACTTGGAAGGTCACTTACCCCAGTAGTCAGTTCCGTATCACTGTCGAGGGAGATTGCATCTGGTTTCACCAAAAAGCCACAACCCTTGTGGTTATAAGCAAACCAGGGACCATCCATGGAGTTGCTACTGTTGTTCAACATCACTACGTTATCTTGTTCGATATTACCCTCCTCGAACAACTCTTTGAACAATTCCTGTCCCTGGTCTTCAAACATTAGGGGATCGGCTTCCTGGGAGTAAAGTTCGCGGGTCAGGTTAAATGCCTTGTAATGGGGACCACTTTCTTTCTCATATATTTGTCTTCCCAAGCTCTCTAAGGATAAAGTTTGATTTAGATAGAAGCGCACGCTGATGTAGATGTTTTCGTAATCGTCATGCTCCGTCTCGTTTTGGCTTAACTTGGTGGAGTTCTCGACAAACAAACCCACCTTAGAGATATGGGTAGTGCTCTTCAGCCCAAGTATGTAGAAGGGATGGGAAGCATCAAAATCATCGAATTCTTCTAATTCACTTTCTTCAAAGGTAGTTTGGAGTAGTTGGGGTTGCGTCCAGCGCTTATTGAGATTGTAGAAGGAGTAGTAGACCTTCACTTCTTGGTGAGTGTTGCCCGACGAGGATAGCGTTTGTTCAGTGTCATTTTCGTCTTCGGTGGTGATGGTGGCTGAGGACGGGTCTTCCAAATTTTCCTCCAATACCGCCCAAAATACAAATACGCGGTTAAAGGCAAACACTGGCTCTACGCGGGTAGCCTCAATCTTGATGTCTAGTTCTTCCCAGGGTTCCCAGATGGCAGCAGCGCTATCACCCCCAACAAAGGTAGCAAAGCGATAAAAATAACGCATCGGGTCAGTGCGGGTGTGACCAAAAAGTACCAGTTTTTGATCGCCGGTTTCCGAACTGCTATCGTCATATACATAACCCCCAGCTATTTTTAGTTGAGAGACCTCCGTAAAACTGTCGAGATACTCTAAGTAAGCTTCTTCGATGCTGGTTTCAGTAAGTTGACCTTGTGATAAGCTTGCCTCAAGTGCTTTGAAACCAGAAGTTTTCATATCGCTATCGCGCAGTTCTGGACGAATGTAGTTTTCTGGGTATAAGAAAACCTTGCGGTTCGCCTCCCATACGCGATAATTACGTAGCCATTCCCAGCGTTCTTTCAGGGCCAAACGGGTAGCTTCCTGGTCGCTTGTGTTGAGGTCAATATCTTCCAAATTGAGAAAATAGCGATGCAAATACAATTGGATAGCAGCCGTCGCTTCCTTGATACGGGAAGTTTCGGCACTGCTATCCATCTGAATATCAATCAGTAGCTTTTGATAAAGCTGGCGGGTAGTAGTAACATCACTGTCCTTGGCAATTACATAGGGCACCAGGGCATCACGCTTGATGGTATTTAACTCATTAGTAATTTGCGTAACCAGGGTTTCGTAATTGTTATCACAGTCAACCCCCACCAGTAGATCATAGGCACCAGTCGCAGCAGCACTGTAATCTGTAGTGCTGTTATAAAGATTAAGCCAAACATCGTTATACAATTCCGATACATCCACCCGCAAGCGTTGGGTGGTGGCAAGGATATCGTACAAGCGTAGTACAAGTTCCAGATCAAAATATTCTTCGATCGCATTCACTTGTTCTGCTAGGAAGGCATTACGCTGTTTGACCCAGCGCACTTCTTCTTTCTCAAACCCAAAGATTGCGGCGAAGTGCATGTAGGGTTCTTTCACTTCTCCTTTAGCACCACTGACCAATTCTGTCAAGGTGAGTTCGCCACCCATAAAGCGTTGTCCTAAGTCTTTAAAGCGGCTAATGGTATGTACATCGCTCAACAAGTAGTCGGACCATTCGCCCCACCGGTAAGCCAATAGTTGCACTGGCTTCTGTTCGTATTGGTCAGTGAGGTCTAGATTGTAGGTAACAAAATTGTCTTCGGTATGGAAGTAGATCTGATCTTCAAATTTAAACACCGTGCCAACACCAGCATCAGTAGTGAGGATACTACTATCGAGTTGGGGCCATATTTCTTCGATTTTGCGTGGGTATTCCTCATCTACGTAGCGCGGTTCATCATAGCGGTTGAGGTCAAATAGTTCGGCGGTATCGCTGTAGCGCACAAAC
Source organism: Moorena sp. SIO4G3 (assembly GCF_010692305.1). NCBI lineage: Bacteria > Bacillati > Cyanobacteriota > Cyanophyceae > Coleofasciculales > Coleofasciculaceae > Moorena > Moorena sp. SIO4G3. Next base: position 3,903 of record NZ_JAAHIG010000116.1, read on the forward strand.
TGCTCATCCTTGAATACATGCAGAGCACCGTGCTCGTCTACGTAAGCCCCATCTATAGTGGAGTCGCCGCTGGTGAAGGCATTATCGAGCAGTCCCCAGATGTCATTAATATTACCTTCGGTACTGGTGCTATTTGTGCCATTGTTGGTCACGTTAAGGTATTTCTGCTCGTTAAATAACACCAAGCCGAGCTCGTTGTGGTAGAAGGCTGCGTCAATCCCGTTGCGATAGTCTTCGTCCAAACTGTTAATACCCAGCTCTGCAGCCAGACTTTCGGCAATAATTTTCGGGTAGCCTTCATCAATATAACGATAGCGATCGCCAGTGTAGCGAATATATTGTTCCCCTGAGAACAAATACGTTTTTTCATTTTCAGTGTCAACGAAAGCGGCATCGATATAACCACCTAGGGTAAAGTAATTTTCGATGTGACCAATACCGTCAATTTCGTATGCCACATATCTGTTGGGGCTACCGGTAAACAAGGTGTCACTAGTAAAGAAATACAGACAACGCCCATTATCAAGCAAACCGTTAAAGAAATCAAAAGAAGTGGTGCTAGTGCTATATCTTTCCTCTAATGCATCCAGATGCTGTTGGAACTCCTTACTCATAAATTCAAAGGCGGGTTCGCTGCGTAGATAAGTGGCAATTTCTTTTGGGTAGGCCTCATCCACGTAACGGTAGTCGGGACCGGAATAGCGTACATAGGAATTCCCGGCAAACAGGTAAGTCACACCATCCCCACTAACCCAGGCAGCACTGACACCGCTGCTGAGAATATTGTTCTGTAAGCCCCAATGGTCTTTGATGTAGTAAACGTTGCTCCAGCCATTGGTGCTGTAGCTCACGTAACACTGCTGGTTGAAGAAATAAGCCGTACCGTTTGCACCAATAAAACCGGATTTGAGGTCTTGGAAATCGGTTTTGTTAAAGGGAATACCGCTGTATATCAACTCCAGGGGCTGCGGGTAGCTCCAGTTTTCCGTATTAAGGTTAAAGCTGATAAATTTCTGGTCGCTGATAAAGATTAGATTGTCATCTTGGACAAAAATCGTATCGATGGTATCAAAACCTTCTCTTTGATGCTCCTCGGGGATATTCCACATACTGTAATCGCCTTGACGGGGATATCCAGGATCTGGACGCTCGTAGCTATCTTTACTGTAACGTAGGTAGTGGAAAGTACCATCAGCTTTGGGTCGTTCAAACAGGTAGGTTTCTTCCTTCCAAACATACGCCAAGGCAACATTGTCTAGATCACGCCACTTATCACGGATGCGTCGGGGTGGGTAGGTTACCGTCTGCTCTATGTAGGTTTGGGAGTCGTATTGTACAAACCACTCACCGGAGAATACATAGGTCACCCCATCACGACCAACAAAGGCGGCATCAATAGTTTCTTGGTCATAAATCGGGTTGCGTGAACGCCCCCACACATTTTCGATCGCAAAACTGCGCTCTAGTTCAACATCGTAGTATTGGTCCCCACCAAAAACATAACTTTTGCCATCAGTACCATGTAAGATAGCATCAATCGGTACGGTAAGCTTACCATCAGCTTTTTCGGCAGTACGTGGCGTTGCCTCGGTTGGCGTGAGTGTAGTAGCTTCCAGGTGATTGAATTTTTGCCAGGTGTTATTGCTGCTACTGAGCACATAGCTCACACCTTTCTCCTGAGTTACAGCCTGAATATTGGCAAAATTGCTATCCGTGTACTGTTTGTAGTTATCTTCATCACCAATGACCACATGGAAGCTATTGCCTTTAAACAGGTAGACCTGGCGTTGGTCGGCAAAGGCAGCATCTATTCCCTTTGGGAAGGAAGCATGCAAGCCCTTAAAAGGTAATTTTCTGTGACGCTGCTTACCATTGCTGTAATCCCTATGCTCATTGCCGAAGCCAATTTGTAAACCCCGGAAACGTGGTTCCTCATGGAGGCGGTTAATCGAGCGCGGGTAACCGGGTTCAACAGCACTGTAATCATCCCCCTGATAGCGGAATATCTGGTCACCGGAGAACAGGTAGGTATGCATAGCTGTCATATCCACCAACTGACCGTTATCGTCTTGTTCCTCCCACCGGGATTCTACCACCAGTGCAGCATCAACTTTGCCCGTTTTATCAATATTGTTACGTACTTTACCCCAGAACTTTTTAGTTGGGCGTGGATAGCCATAGTCCAAATGACGGAGTTCGGGGTCAGAAAAGCGCAGGTACTTGTAGTTATTGGAATTGGAATAATCGTAGAACAGGTAGGTTTTGCCGTCAATGCCTGTAAAACCAGCATGAATGTTGCCAATAGTAATAGTACGATTCAACTGCTCGGAAAGAATTTTTGGTTCCGACCACCAGCGATTGGCGTAGTCGTGTTCCACATATTCGTTTCCGTAAAATAAGTAGACTTTACCATCTGGACCATTCATAACCGCATCGATCTGAAAGTCGCTAGCACCTCCCGTGATGCTTTCAGGCAAACTCCAAAATTCGTCGTCCACTGTGGCCGGAAAGACTTCGATCTCATCAACATCCGGGCGGTTGGCGAGCACCGTTTCAATTACGCGAGCATTGGGGTCTTCTTCATCTACCTCTAGGTAATCATCCTCATCTTTGCGTAGGGTAGAATAGCGGACATAAATGTTTGTATTCTCGTTATTTTCACCAAATAAGTAAGTTTTATTACCTAGAACAAACGCACCTGTAACCTTGGTCAAACCCTCCCAGTCTTCACTGATATTGCGCGGAAAGCCATCGTCCACCTGGGAATAGTCGCTGCCAGAATACCGGACATACTGCTCACCGGAGAAAATATAGGTGTAACCGTCCAAACCGACAAAAGCCGCATCAACCATACCTACGGTGGCGATTTGGTTGGTAACTATCCCCCACTTGCTGCGCGTTTCTTGTACACTGGTGGTATTCTCGGCGTTGGGGTCGATACTGACAAATTCGTCATCACGGAATAGATAAGTTTTTCCATCTTGACCGTACAATGCCGCATCGATGCCTAAAACAAATTCATCCGGTAGGGAAGTAAATTCCTGGTGTATGGGTTTCGGGTAGCCTTCTTCGGGCTGCAAGTTGGCTAGTTCTATGCTACCTTGGTATTTGACCACTTTTTCATCCAAGAAAAATAGGTAGTTACCTTCAAGGTCAACCATGGTAGCATCAATGTGATCGGTTTGACCAAAATTGTATTCGCGGTGTCCCCATTTCTCTGCCACTGGCCGCACGGTACCATCTTCTGAAGAGATATAGCGATCGCCTAAAAATGCGTAGCAATAGTTGTCCAAACCATCGAACATAGGTCCTAAATCGCGCTTCCAACCTGGCGGTAGTTGAATCGGTTGGTTCTCATCATTCCAGTCTTCGGCAATGGATTTGGGATAGCCCCAATCTACTATGAGCTGTTGTCCGTTCTGCTGCTGGTTGATATCTGAATACCGCACGTATTTGTCATTGGCGAACAAGAACAGTTGTCCTTCGGAATCAACATAAGCCGCGTCGATCATTTCCAGGTTGTCAAAGTCGTTATCAACTTGACCAAACTGGTTACTGCGTTTGTCCCAAACATCAGTATGAGCGTATTTCACGTAGTGCGAATTCTCACTGACCACTACCCAGGTACCGTAGCGATCGATAAAGGCTGCGTCTACCAGGTTCAGTTGTTCTTTGTCAAATAACTGGCAGATGGGGTCTTCTTTCAGGCGTTTTTGTAGTTCTTCATCTTCCTTTTGCAGGTCGATCAGGTCATCATCTTCATCTATACCAGCAACCACATCTTTTTTGTCGATTAGCGTGTAATCTTGGGCCAAGTAGATCCAATAGTAATCGTTTTTAAATAAGTAAATAAACTCCTCACTTTCCAAAATTGCATCTACCGAGGTAATATCATCCGGTAGAATCATGTCTTCTGGGAATTTTGCTACCAGATCCTGATCCTCAAGTAAAATTGCAATCTCGTTAATATCGAGCTGTTCCTTATTAATCAGCAAGGCTAACTGACGAATACGCTTCACGGCTTGGGTGTAATGCATATCGTCGGGAATTTCATCCAAGCTACCCAAGGCATTAGCGTTTTCCAGCAACGGTTGTAACCAAGGGAAATGTAGGTTATTGTCGGTTTTAAACACCGCCTTGGACACAGCTTTTACCGCTGACCTTTCGATACCCAACACACTTTCCAACTGTTCGAGAATGCCACTCTCCTGGGCATCGCTGTATTCTTTCATTGCCTTGTCAACGGCTTTGACAGTAGCATCAATGGCTTTGGCAATATCGTACAATTGGAAGAAAATTTCTTTATCGTAATCCTCAAATCCAGGTATGCTGAAGGTTGCTGCATTTTCTGGTACCAGGAAGAAAGGTAACCAATCTGCCTTCAACAATCCGTTGTAATCTAGTACGTCGATTTCCTCTAGAACCTCTTTGAGACCGCGAATTTCCTCTGCTATAAAATTGAGGTCGGCCAGGTTTTCATCTTTCAGACGATAATTTTCAGCGTAGTTTATGATACCAGCAATATGGTCGAAAATAATTGTAGTTTGACTGACATCAAAATATGGTCGCAGACTAAAGCGATCGCGGTTGCTCTCCTCCTTGAAGAAAGCACTTGCGCCCGGTTGCAAAACCTTACCATCCAGGTAACTATCTTGTAGGTCTTCGTATACCCAGCGCGATACAGCGGTAGCAGCAATTTTACCTAATTCGACTCGATCTATCTTTAACCAGGTGTCCTTGTCAGCAGCGATCGCATCTTTTAAGGCTTTTAATATCTCTTTGCGATGGGGATAAAACTGTAGCGCTAGTGCCATAGTCCTTGGGTTTTCACCGACTATACGCATTTTATCCCTGACGAACATATGTTCATCAATGTAGCGATTCATCTTGAGGTTCTCGATCAAGTCTTGCAACGCCACTGGTTTCAAGTCAAGCTCGGCAAAAATCTGCTCGCTGATTTTCACCTTGCTAGCTTTGAATTTACTCAGTTGTCGCTTAAGCAGGTGGTATACCGGATGAGTCAATTCCCCAAGTTCTGTAGTCAAGTCAAAGCTGCTAGCACCACTAAGGTCGCTAAACATTGACACATCCTGGGCATAACCTTCCGAGTCAATGTAGCCCCTGTAAATTAGATTATCGTATAGTTCTCGGGCTTCGATTTCGGTAAGACCCAGTTCTTTTAAGTCCGATTTAAACACCTGCACTTCGATGGTGTCGGTTTCTTCTATCCTTGCATCAACGGCTTCCTGGTAAATTTCATAAAATTTGTCAAATACCTTCTGATTAAGATCGCTGAAATCAAACTCAATCTCAAACTCTGCTATCGGTGGTAACTGGTGTTCGATTAAGTTTTCAGTTAAGATTTTTCCACTACCATCAATTATTTTGTGATTAACAAGGTTATTGAAAATTTTCTCAATCAGCTTGTTCTCAAGTTGTAAATCAATAAATTCATAGTCACTGATAGTCGCCAGTTGTTGGATAAAGTCTTGAGTGAGTTCCTGTATTTCACGGCGTTTATAGGGGAACAGGAGGTGCTTATGTTCCTTCGGTGCCATGTGCTTACGGAACCGTGAAGACTTGCGGCATCGCTTGGGTTTATATTCATGTTTATCCCCATAGTGTTCTTTGATTAAGCTGAAAGCAAAGTGAGAAGCACGCTCATCCCCAAGAACCTCTTTTAAAGTATTTGGGCGAATTTCCCCAGCTTTAAAACTTTGTAACAAATTATTATAAAGGGCGAGGTCCTGCTCCTTCTGCTGTACTTCCTCCTTGTCAGTCATCGGTGCGCCATTGACAATTTTCCACAGCATTTCTGGCGAATAACCGAATTCCTTCATCCACTTGGTCAGGACAACCAGGGATTCAAATAACCAAAGCTGGTCGTTGATGATGGAGGTAGAACCTTTAACTACGATACCTGAAGCAATGTCGTCGAAATCTGTTTCGACCCATTGGGTGTCACCAGTAAAGGTTTTGGTTTTACCTTGGAAGTTTGCATGCTGGTACAGAGTCACTGTCCAGCCTTTTGGTACCTTCAACGAACTTATGGTATCGTTACCGACTCCGTCGTATAGTTCCGAAATGTTATACTCACCAGGAACAAACTCCTGACTTGTCCCTCCATAGTTTTGATTCTGGTACACAATCACACGGTCGCTTTGGCTGTATACCCCTGACCCCGCCATAAAGATTTCAAAGCACTTGTGGGTAATTGGTGCGCTATAAACAAAGTAAGTATGGGGGTCAAAACGGTTAATAAAGGGGTCTTGTTCCAGCAGATCAAAGAGGGTGAACAGTTCGAGAAAATGAACATCCAGCCCATCGCACAAGGCGCGAATGCGGTAGAGTACATTTAGTAATTGCCATTCGTTTTCGGTGTCTTCCCACAAACTGCTATCGGCAACCTCTTCATACTCTAGACGATTTGTAATATTAATTAGATCCGTATCAGTAAAACCCAAACTATGGCGCAGACGTTTGCGATAATCATCATTTTCATCGCTGAACAAGTCTGGGTAATATTCGATTTGGGTGTAGGTGTGATATGTGGTGTCTGTATACTGTTCGGGTACGTCGCCCATTACATCGCTGATGTGCAGGTATTTTTCATTTACCGATACACAGGGCAGGTTGAAAATACGGTTGAACTGGTCCTGTGGTAGATCTTCGTTGGTTCTGCCGGTAAAGTCAATCTCACTAACCACGGCGACCACTTTATCAATCGCTTGCGACCGGGTCTTGTGCAGATAAACAACCTGGGCAATAATCACCAGAGTATTTTCATTCAGTGTGGGAGTACCATCAACTTTGCAGCAATGGCGCAGAATATGATCCAAATCAGTAAAACTCAGACCCGTTTTCTGAGCTAACCGTACAAAACGGCTGGTGCGTTCAAACCACTCCATAGGCACAGTACTGATATCACTTTGAGTATCAGTTTCCGAGTCATAGTCATACCACACTAGCTCAGTCTCTTCGGTATTCAGAGTGACATAGCCAGAAGAACTGCTAATACCCGTATTAATGTAAAAATTATGACGACCCGCTTCAACATCGGAATGGTTTGACGGTTCAATGTAGAGATTCTGGTACAGTAATTGCAGCATCTCTTGGGCTGTCAAATCCGTAGTCTCCATAAAGGTGGCTACAGTAGACATATCGCTGATAAAACTGTCGCCTGTATAGCCATAGGCACTTTTGACTGCATCCTGATACTCTTCAATACTCACCGTTTCCGGTTCTAATAGGGCTTCCAACTCTTCTAGGGATAGACCCAGATATTCCCGCGCCACAGTGTAGTAGTCAGTATCAGTGGCAAACAAGCGACGCAATTCATGGGCAGAAATACCCAGGTGATGCAGGTGATTTTTGATTTTTTCATTATCCAGTGAGAACGGCATGTTGAAGGGATAGACCGCACTTTCCAGTGTCGTATAAGCATCATCCTCACCACTGATTTCACGCACTCGCCGTTCCAGTACTTCGTTGACAATATCGAGGTAGGGAATTAGGGTATTAGTATTTTCTGCGTCAAGATCGATATCTTTGATGTCACTCCGCCGCGTATCAAAATCAACACTATCATCATCAAACTCATCATCTAGCATTTGCAGCAAGTCAGTTAAATAAGCTGCAGGGGAATACACGGAGCGGGCATCATCACCTTCTTTAAAGTCAATGTTACCGAACAAATCGGCATAATTGGGAATATTGTTTTGCATGCTCATGACAGTTTACAACCTATACGTGTAAATATATTGGTTATTGGAGTAGCAATACTTGTATATAGCAAGTCTTATACCCATGAGGTACAAATCTCTGGTTTTTAGGGAGCAGGGAGCAGGGAGCAGTAAAGAGGGAAGAGGGAAGAGGGAAGAGGTAAAAAATAATGTGTACCTCATAGCTACGAGAAACGCTATAAAGTATTAGCAGTGTTAATAGGAGTCGATCTTTGGATCAAAGACGAGACACGGCGCGGGCATGTGGCTGTGCTTGCTCTACGCGAGCTATATATTGCAGCGTGACGATTTTGTGTACAGCAATGGCACGCTTAAGCACATTTTTGCCAAGTTCGGGATCGCTTTGGAAGAACTTGAGAAAAGCTTTTTTGGGTGTGTTGACAATCTGTACCGAAGATTGAAAGCCCCCCTCAAGCAAAATCATGGCAACATCTTCTCTACCCTTAGGTACAATCCGCAGCATGCGCTGATAGGCTTTGAGTAGATTTAATACCCTGGTTTTTTCATCTTCATCTTTAAACTTGATCCATTTATATTTTTTGAGATTAGGAGTGTGAAGCAAATCCGCTTTGCGAAAGTCTACCTCTGAGTTCTTTTGTAGGAAAATTTTAAGTTTTTTTAAATCCGCAGTCAACAAATTACTAGATTCTTTTAATGATTGATTCATGGGACTTACTTACTTACTTATGTGTGAGAAAATAGGGTTTCACGTTTGTATTGTGAGTGAGTGTCACTAAAGGTGATTGATTTTTGATCAGGGGATAACTTCCACCCTGATTGCTTATATTCAACCGTTCGCGCAGCGTCGGCTTTGCAGAATCTACAGCGTTTCTGAAAACGAGGATAGCCTTTCTTTCCAGGTACCTTTTTCTGGCAGTTTTCAAAGAAGCGAGAAATTGATGACCGGAGATGAAACCTTAGAAGAGTGGAGCCTTTATAGGCGATAGGCTATGCATAAAAGGGTTAAAACTCATGAAATAAGGCTCCACTCTTCTTACGGTAACTTCTAACCATGCCCTTTCAGCAGCAGCTTGTCGAGCAGTATAGTTGAGTTCATTAGCAAAAAAAAACTCCTTGGCTAATACCTTAGAGTACTTACTAATATCGTATTTTCCTGTTCCCTTGTTATCCATCCATAAACGGAGACAGCTATTGCGAATAAATTTAACCTTCCGAATAGCCTCGTCTATGGCTTTATATTGGGCGGCTTTACCGTATGCTTTGAACTCTAGAATGGTCATCATAACTCGACCTCTTCTGTTGTGCTTTTATATTGACGCACTTAGCGGAATCTGTCAAGTTGCCATTTAATCTTTTTTTTTTACGGCGACTAAAAAAGTCGCTACCTGGCTTTCATCCTACTAGAATAGTGCAGCCTTACAACAAAACCTGTCACATGCAAATGCATAGCCTACCAACTTCCTTTGGCTGTACTATTCTTGCGGTAACTTCTGACCCGGTTTAAAAACGCGGGGCTTCTCGCGGACTAGCTAAGTTAAGGAACTAAAATTTGCTAAAAAGCTTATATCGCAGGACTTTTATGAATTATAAATTTTTCCTGAACAAGTATTTGAGCATTTCTTCTTAAGTAGTCGGACATAAATAAACGGTAGTGTCTCAAAAACTGTAAAATCATTCTAACCTTTACCCCAAAAGGTTTTGGATCTATTTACAAAACTTTATACAGCACCGAAAACTTTTGTCCGACTACTTAGTGCCATTCGGTCACAAACCCCATTCAATTCGATCGAGCCTCAGACTTCAGTGACTACTCCTACATCAAATCAAAGATTATGATGTAGGCTTCTCAAACTCACGAATGAGACTTGCTGTTCCTCAATATCCTGTATTGATTTACCACAGCCATTCAGCGGCAATCCAACCGCCATTAATGCACGATTCAAAATATTGATACCACTGTTCCAGTCACGATCAATCTTGACCCCACAACTGGAACAGTTATGAACTCTATCAGCTAGATTTTTCTCAACTAATGCCCCACAGTTGAAGCACTCAATACTTGTTCCCCGTGGGTTAACTTCCTGGACTAACAAACCGCGTTTGACCGCCACTGCTTGTAATATCTCCAGAAACGACCCCCACCCTGCGTCATGTATTGATTTCGCTAATCTAGTCCGCGCAAGTCCCTTGATATTTAAATCTTCAAACCCAATCAGGTCATACTTACTACATAGCCAATGGGCGACTTGATAGTGAAATTCCTTGCGGCAACGGGTTAAATGAAGGTGCAATAGAGCTACTTTCTGTTTAGCTTTCTGCCAGTTTTTAGAACCCTTTACACGGCGTGACATTACCCGTTGGGCACTTGCTAACCTGTTAGTAGCCTTTCTGTAGAACTGCGGAATCCCAACGGCTTCACCATCTGATGTGGTCAGAAACTTCTCTAAGCCGACATCAATCCCAACAGCAGATTTAACCGATTCTACAGGAATAAACTCAGGGACAGTATCATCCTTCATTGAGATGCAACAGTACCAGCCGTCCGCTTTTTTAACGATAGTGCATTGCTTCAGAGTGAAACCGGGCGGTAGAGGTCGGTGCATCACCACAGATATTTCACCAATCCGACTCAGCTTAAGCACTCCATGTTTGATATGCGCCCCTGCTCTGGAATTGTTAACCCGTGGGAATATAAACGACCGCAATTGACCTTGTTTCTTAAACCGAGGTCGTCCTCCGCGTTTTCCGGTCACATCTGGTTTTCTCCATCGTTCCCATGCAATGTTCAGCCGTTGTAAGTTGACTTGTTGAGTTTCGGCGTAAATCAGCTTGTACTCAGGGAATAGCTTTTTAGTTTCCTTTAGTGCTGATTGCTGGGTGTAATAGTTAACGGGTTCTGGGACTTCGCCAATCGCTTCCCTCACAATACTGCATCTATCAATAGGACAACGAGTCCTGTTGAGCCAATCAAGTCTTTGACCGAGAGCATAGTTCCAGTGACGACGCAACAATTCCAGCCATCTCTCCATGATGGCTATCTGTTCGTCATTAGGCTTGATTCGATAGCAGTAAGTTAACAGCATAATGTTATTGTACTACTCGCGTTCGCGTTCGCGCAGCGTCGGCTCTGCCGAAAGCGTGGCCACAGGCCAATCGCGAAGCGTGGCCGTAGGCCAATCGCATAAGCGCGGAAGCTGAGGCCTTTCGGCCACGCTTTGCGAACGCTTCCGGAGCGAAGCGTGGCCGTAGGCCAATCGCGCAGCGTGACCTGCATGTCAATCTGTTGAGAACCGTTAAACCCCGTCGTGCAATTCCCCTCCCGTTAAATCACGCGATTATAACGGGAGACCCCTTGCCCGTTTAGTTGGGCATGGGGCATGCCTTCTGCCTTTGTTCATGAGCCAACTTTGATCCTACAAATCAATTTTTGCCAGCGACCAATTCATGTCATGCATAATAGCAGGGTAATCCCTTTTTTTATGTATTAAAAATTACAGTCAAAAAGTCAACAATAGTATCAAAAATCTATAATTAACCTGTTTATAGCAATTCTACGACTTGTGAGGTACAAATATCTGAGGTGCGACCCGTGGCTAATTAAATTCGCCACGGGTCGCATCTCTGCATCGCTTGAGTTGATTGAAGTCGGCTAATTCGTCAGATTTTAATGACTAAATTTGGGGATTTTTTGGAAAATTTTGAGCTATTTCCCTATCCCCCTATCCCCATATCACCCTATCTCCTTTTATCGTTAACTTACTAAAGTTTGAAACAGCCCTACCCCTTATTAAGGGGGATAATGGGGGTTCAAGTTGTACCTTATGGGATATAGAATTGCTATAAACGGAGTCAACTGCTGGGATTTTTTTCCTGATGTACGACCCGTGAGGAATTTAATTTTTCATGGGGAAAGCGCACCTTGGCGAATATTGTCTATTAAAATCTGGTTTTTCGCTTCTTTTTACCAATTACCAATTGACTATTACGGCGGTTTGCATAACTATCAGGTACACATTGTTTCTCCTCTTCCCACTTCCGACTTCCGACTTCCCTGCTCCCTGCTCCCTGCTCCCTGCTCCCTGCTCCCTGCTCCCTGCTCCCTACAAACCCAAAACTTTGTACCTAACTGAAGTGCAAACCGCTGTAACGTTTATCCATTACATATTAGAGCTGATTCGTAATGTAAATCTTAAGAAGCCTGAAAGCCTTGCTATGATTGTCTTTTGGTTATTAAATAGTTCAATTGTTCTATTTAAGCGCAAGCCTTATTCTACAAGGATTACAGCGAGTTTACGAATCAGCTCTTAAAAAATTAGGAATATAATAATTAGTAGAGCAGATTTTATGGCGTTGCTGATTCTGGGTATGGTTTCGCCCCCCTCGCTTGGGGGATTTAGGGGGCTTTAACAAAACCATCTGATCGCGCATTCATTCCTTAATTCAGCAACGCCGATTTTATCGCCAATAACGTTACATTTATTTTATAAGTTATATAACTATGTCAGCTATAACGATTAAAGACATCAAACTCGATAGCCTTTCTGTGGAAGAACGCTATGCACTTGACATTCTAGTAAACCTGCCAGGGCCTCAGGTTAGTAAACTCCAAGAATTAATGGAATTGGAGGTAGAAGACGTTATTAGCCCTATAATTATACAAAATTTTATTGAACTGTGTCAAGAATGCGGCTTGGACTTATCTGAGGCAGGAGTAAATAAGTTTAAAGATGCTAACAAACTCGGTAATACTGGAGCCGTAAAAGGAATTATTGGTCCTCAAACGGCTCAGTTTTACTTTGATGCTATCATCAAGAAAGTAACACCAGAGTTGCCACCAGGTACCGATAGAAACATTAACCAAGCTGGTTTAGATCTGGTTAAAGAGTTTGAAGGAATCCATAAAAGGTGCCCCGATGGCCGAGTAGAAGCTTATATCGATCCGGTGGGAATTCCTACTATTGGATGGGGTCATACGGCTGGTGTTAGGATAGGAGATATCATCACTGTTGAGCAAGCGGAGAAATTGCTCAGACAAGATTTAGAAAGTTCTGAATCTACGGTGAGTAATCTTGTCAAAGTATCACTGACTGATAATGAATTCTCTGCTCTAGTTAGCTTTGTGTTCAATATAGGACCAACAGCGTTTAGGCGCTCGACATTGTTACGTAAGTTGAATCAGGGTAATGATCAAGGGGCTGCCAATGAGTTTCTTCGTTGGAACAAGGGTGGTGGTCGAGTCCTATTAGGCTTAAGCAAACGCAGAGAAGCAGAGCGTAAATTGTTTCTTAGTTAAGTAAAACTGTTCGCGTAGCGTGGCCTTTTGGCCAAGGTTGCAGGTTAAAAGGTTGAAAGGTTGAAAGGTTGAAAGGTTGAAAGGTTGAAAGGTTAAAGGTTGTCATCCAAGGCTACACCTAATACCTAAACCCTAATACCTAACCCCTAACCCCTGTAAGTTGGGCAAAATGTATAATAAGAAACCTATCACCCAGTAAGGTAATTACTCACCTTAGCAAATCAAAAGTTTATTTGGGCTACAGCCATGACCAAACAAGCACCTACTTCCTTGCTTTCCCTAAACGTGGCACCGACTCAAGTACTGCGTTGTCCGTTGGAAGAATCAGGAAATGCGATCGCACGGTTGGGAAATCGTCCTTTGATTGTAGGAGGCCAGCATACTCTGGCTACCCTAGCCTCATCACTGGAATCGGTTTTGGAACAGCATCAACTCAGGTATGAATGCGCATCCTACAGTCCTGATTGCAGTGAGAAGTCTTTAGGTAAACTCTCAGAAGCCGTTACTGCTCATCAATCTGACTTAATTATTGGGATTGGCGGTGGTAAGGCGTTGGATATTGCTAAAATCCTAGCGCACCAGTGCCAGTTACCTGTAGTTACTGTACCCACCTCTGCTGCTACCTGTGCCGCTTGGACAGCTCTATCTAATATCTATTCTGACCAGGGGGCTTTCCTGTATGATGTTGGACTTGACCGTTGCCCAGATTTATTGGTACTCGATTACAGCTTGATTCAGACAGCGCCCCAACGTACCCTAGTTGCCGGGATTGGTGATGCCTTAGCGAAGTGGTACGAAGCTTCGGTTAGTAGTGGTAGCGCTACAGATACTCTAATTATTGCCGCTGTCCAACAGGCAAGGGTATTGCGAGATATTTTGTTCCAAAAGTCGGTTGATGCTCTAACCCAACCTGGTAGTGAGGTTTGGCGGGAAGTTGTCGATGCAACAGTTTTACTGGCTGGTGTGATTGGGGGCTTGGGTGGAGCTCGATGTCGTACTGTTGCTGCCCATGCTATACATAATGGTTTAACTCATATCCCAGCAGCCCACGATTCTTTACATGGTGAAAAGGTGGCTTATGGCATTTTGGTGCAGCTGCGTTTGGAAGAAATGCTTCAGGGAAACCAACTAGCTGCATCAGCACGGCAACAGTTGCTGAAGTTTTATGGTGAGCTTGGTTTGCCCCAAACTCTCCAAGACCTGGGATTGGGGTCGATTACCTTGGCTCAGTTACAGAAAGCAGCTGAGATTGCCTGTGGGGAAAATTCTGATATTCATCGGCTACCGTTTAAGGTGCTTCCAGAACAGCTGATGGCAGCAATGGTTTCTACTAGGGTCTTAGTTGAGGGGAGTCGTCAGCAGTTAAGTTTGACAACCTCAACGGTTGAAGGTTGAACGCGCACGCGTGGCCATTCGCGTAGCGTGGCCAATAGGCCAAGCCCAAGGTTGTCTGTCAGAATGAAGAATGAAGAATGAAGAATGTAGAATTAAAAATCATACATTCTACAATGTTGTTCGCTCCGTATTCGGTGTAGTGTAGGTTCCACGTTGTCAGGTTGCCGGTTGCCGGTTGTTCGCCCCGTATTTGGTGTAGGGTAGGTTGTCTGTCAGAATGCAGAATTAATTCTTAATTCTTAATTCTTAATTCTTAATTCTTAATTCAAAAATGTTGAAGGTTGCAGGTTGCAGATTTTGAGCTCAAACCTGATACCCTTTAATATTACTAGCATTTTCACCTTATACTGGCTCTCAACTCCTTCCCGTAGCGTGGCCTTTTGGCCAAAGTCAAAAATTATAGGTCTTGACCTTCAACCGGCTAACTTCTAAACCTGACACTGATGATGGTAGATTTGATTACCCCAGCACAACGACTAAGCGCACTCCCTCCCTATGTATTTGCTCGTTTAGATGAATTAAAAGCAAGAGCCCGTGAGCAAGGGCTGGATTTGATTGACTTGGGGATGGGTAATCCTGATGGTTCAGCACCCCAGCCGGTGATCGAAGCAGCGATCGCTGCCTTAAAAAATCCCGCTAACCACGGTTATCCTCCCTTTGAGGGGACTGCTAGTTTCCGTCGGGCAATTACGAATTGGTATCACCGCCGCTATGATGTGGAGCTAGACCCGGACAGTGAAGCTTTACCTCTGTTAGGGTCTAAGGAAGGACTAGCTCACCTAGCCTTGGCCTATGTGAATCCAGGAGATTTGATTTTAGTACCTTCTCCTGCTTATCCGGTCCACTTCCGGGGTCCGTTGATTGCTGGGGGGGAAATTCACAGCTTGGTTTTGAAACCGGAAAATGATTGGCTGATTGATTTAGGGGCGATTCCGGATCAGGTTGCCCAACGAGCTAAGATACTCTATTTTAACTATCCCAGTAATCCGACCACCGCTACCGCCCCAAGGGAGTTTTTTGAAGAAATTGTTGCGTTTGCCCGTCGGTACTCAATTCTGCTGGTACATGACTTATGTTATGCCGAATTAGCATTTGATGGCTATCAGCCTACTAGTTTGCTGGAAATTCCTGGCGCTAAGGATATTGGTGTCGAATTCCATACCCTATCGAAAACTTATAATATGGCTGGCTGGCGCGTTGGCTTTGTAGTGGGGAATAGCCGCATTATTCAAGGGTTGCGTACTTTAAAAACTAATCTGGACTATGGCATCTTTGCTGCCTTACAAAGGGCTGCTGAAGCTGCCTTGCAACTGTCAGATGTTTACCTTCAAGATGTCCAAAACCGTTACCGCCGCCGCCGAGATTTCATGATTGAGGGTTTGGCCGAGTTGGGTTGGCAGATTCCTAAGTCCAAGGCAACCATGTATCTGTGGGTTCCTTGCCCTGTTGGGGTAGGTTCAACGGATTTTGCCCTGGATGTTTTGCAGCAAACTGGAGTAGTCCTCACCCCAGGAAATGCTTTTGGCATCGGGGGTGAAGGGTATGTGCGGATGAGCTTGATTGCGGAATGCGATCGCTTGGGTGAAGCCCTCAATCGGTTGAAACAAGCTAATATCCGCTACCAAGCCGAAACAATGGTAAAGGTTGAAGGTTGAAGGGTGAAGGTTAAAGGTTGTTCGCGTAGCGTGGCCTTTTGGCCAAGGTTAAAGGTTGTTCGCGTAGCGTGGCCTTTTGGCCAAGGTTAAAGGTTGTTCGCGTAGCGTGGCCTTTTGGCCAAGGTTGTAAGTAGGTGCAGGTTGTAAGTAAGTGCAGGTAAGTGAACTCAACAACTGTTGGGGCAATTAGATCAAATCTGCTGACTCTCTCCCCATCTCCCCATCTCCCCATCTCCCCATCAATGTTTACAATATTACTTTACACTCCTGCCAATCTTCGTCACCCCTTCAGGTAATATACTTGAACACCAATTTTTATAAAGAGTCTGCTGGGGTGTGAACGTAATCGTGAAGAACAATAGCCTTGGGACAGGGGTAGCGATTGGCCTTTGGCCACGCTACGCGATCGCTTTTTTGTGGATGGCAACAAGTACCGGTAATGCTGTTGCTGAATTAGTCATGATTGAGCAACAGGTTAAAGAGGTTGTGTCTCATCTAGTTGGGGTAATGGATACCTCGGCGCAAGCTAGAGCTAACCCAGATTCTCCTGATGTCCGCATGACCACCTGTACTGTCAACCTAGAGACTGTTGATGCTGGACTCAACCCTCCTAGATCTGTATTTCTGTATCAGGAACAAGCGCTTTCCAAACGCCTTAACTCTCCTTACCGACAGCGATTTTTGCGTATAGCTGTCAGTGAGAATGGCGAGAGTGTCGAATCTAGAGGGTTTAAGCCTCAAAACCCAAAAACTTTGATTGGTTTGTGCAATCAATCTGATGGGGAGCGAGTGATACCCTCAAATAACTTAGGTAAAGCGGTGTGCAGTGTATTTTTGAAGCCAGTCGGTGAGAACTACATCGGCCAGACACCAGAGGATGGTTGTCCAACTAACTACAGAGGAGCAGTTAGCATCACCAATACCATTATACTCCACAAAGAAGGTATGGATACCTTAGATCGGGGTTTTGATGCTGCTGGCAATTTGCTATGGGGCGCGAAAGATTCACCCTACCAGTTTCGTTGGGTGAAACCGCAGTAGAGCCTGGTGACTACTCCCACATCAAATCAAAGATTATGATGTGGGCTTCTCAATCTCACGAATGAAACTTGCTGTTCCTCGGCGGAGCCGTTCCCGTAGCGTGGCCTACGGCCTCCGCTTGCGCGAACAATATCCTGTACCGATTTACCACAGCCATTAAGCGGTAGTCCAACCGCCATTAATGCACGATTCAAAATATTAATACCACTGTTCCAGTCGCGGTCAATTTTAACTTCACAACTGGAACAATAGTGAACGCGCTCGCTCAAACTTTTTTCAACCCTAGAACCACACTTGAAGCACTCAATACTTGTCCCCCGTGGATTAACTTTCTGAACTAACAAACCGCGTTTTACCGCCACTGCTTGTAAGATTTCCAGAAATGACCCCCAAGCTGCATCATGTATTGATTTCGCTAACTTAGTTCGAGCAAGTCCTTTGATGTTTAAATCTTCATGAGCAATCAGGTCGTAATTACTGCATAACCAATGGGCAACTTGATAATGAAATTCTTTTCGGCAACGAGTTAAATGAAGATGTAATAAAGCCACTTTATTTTTAGCTTTTTCCCAGTTTTTAGAACCCTTAACACGACGGGACATTACTTGTTGAGCTTTGGCCAACTTGTCTTGAGCCTTGCGATAAAACTGAGGAATAGGGACAGCTTCACCGTCTGACGTGGTTAAAAATTTTTCTAAGCCAACGTCAATACCGACAGCAGATCTAACCGAATTCACGGGGAGCAGATCCGGTACGGTATCATCTTTCATTGAAATGCAACAATACCAACCATCAGCTTTTTTGATGATGGTACATTGCTTGAGGATGAAACCATCAGGTATTGGTCTATGCATGACCACAGGTATTTCACCAATACGACTGAGCTTTAACATGCCATTTTTTAGATGTGCCCCCGCACGGGGGCTGTTCACACGTGGGAACACAAATGACCTTAATTGACCTGGTTTTTTGAACCGAGGTCTTCCCCCGCGTAACCCATGCTTTACCGGCTTCCGCCATCTATCCCATGCTTTTTTGAGTCGTTGTAGGTTAACTTGCTGAGTTTCTGCGTAGATTTGTTTGTACTCAGGGAATAGCTGTTTGGTTTCTTTGAGGGCTGCTTGCTGAGTGTAGTAGTTGACCGCTTCTGGAATAACACCTATCGGCTCACTAATCAAACTACATCTATCAATCGGTGAGCGAGTCCGATTGAGCCAATCAAGCCGTTGTCCTAGAGCATAGTTCCAGTGACGACGCAACAATTCAAGCCACCTTTCCATGATCGCTATCTGTTCGGGACTTGGTTTGATTTTGTAGCAGTACGTTAATATCACAATCCTATTATACCACTTACGTTCGCGTAGCGTGGCCAAAGGCCAATCGCGCAGCGTGACCTGCATGTCAATCTGTTGAGAACTTCCAGACGCTGTCGGGCAATTCCCCTCCCGTTAAATCGGAGATTATAACGGGAGACCCCTTGCCCGTTTAGTTGGTCAATTGCCTGATATCAAATTCGGTGGAATAACCATACTTCCTGGTGACCAGAGCAGGGGGAGCACGGGAACAGGGGAGCAGGGGAGCACTCACCTATCAGCTATCAGCTATCAGCTATCAGCCATTAGCCTTGGCCATTAGCGAATGGCCACGCTACGGGAACAGTTTATGGGCTACACCCACGCTACTTGAGGTGGTTTTGAATAAAATAAGCACCTCAAGTAGCGTGAGCCAAAAGCTGACGGCTGACTGCTGACTGCTGAATGCTTATGGGGCGAGACAGAGCCGAATTTCACCATTGGTTCTTTTGCACAAATGATTTAGGATGTCTATCGTTTATAAAAATTCATCAAAACTATAACGTTAGGTTTACCTAAATTTTATAAAACAATCTATTAACGCAATTCAAAATCATTCCACCAGTGTAGCACCAAAAAGTTATGCCACACTGGCAACCTTGTGAGCATTTAATGAGCCACTATACTAAGCAGTTCATCTCATTTAACTATCAGTAAAAACATGTCAACAATGGCGATCGCTTCACCTTAACCAGCAAATCCATGGTTGGTAAACAGGAAATCAGTTCAGTTACCTACGAACCCCTAGCGGACGAAGTGCCTGCGGGAGCCACCATCCTATTAGA
>NZ_JAAHIG010000117.1:0-23078 GCF_010692305.1 Moorena sp. SIO4G3
AGATGCAAGTATTGGATGGAAAGGGTGGGTAGCGTGGTAAGTGTGGGTAGTGGGGTTATAAAACTATTGCATTACCGCTAGGGGTGATGTGGGTGATGTAGGTGGTGTAGGTGCTTAAAAAAACTATTGCATTTTCGCAATATAAACTCTTGGATGGTGCGTTACGGGGCGGGTTGTCTCAGGCGCGAACAGGAGAACATGAAAGCAAGCCCGCCCCTAACACACCCTACGCACTGTTTCATTAATGATCAAAATAAAAAAAATTCGGTCAAGTTCTGGTTAATTCCAATGCTTGACCGAATTATTTCTTGTAATAGTCAAGAGCCCTAGGGTCCTTGACTATGTGTTCACCAAATCAACAACATACCAACTTAGGTTTTAGACTTTAGACGTCGTACTTTCTCCTGAGTTTTTCGGTGTCGCCAGCGATGCAGCGCGGTCTTGGGGAGGCAGTGCGGTCTTGGGGGTCTCCCCCATGAGCAACTGCCGTGGTTTCCCCCATGAGCGACTGCATCAAGACAGGGATTGGCATCCCTGGCAAGTTGCTATCTTAATCTAGCAACAGATATCGACTCAATATACTGATCACCTCACCAGGATTTCCGGTAGGTTGAGGAGTGCTCCACTCATGAACTTGTGCGTAGCCACGGCTATAAAGATTATAGATTGTGACCCGCACGGTTTTGGGAGAACCGATCAATATATGTTTGATTTGCTCCCGTCCTGGCTGGGCTTGGCCAGATAATTCAGGGAGATTAGGATTGTTGGGATTATACTCGAACGTTGGGAGAAAGTTTTCGATGTCCATAATGTTTTTTGTTGTTGATTTTTGGAACAATTTTATTATAAATAAATATTTTTTATTTTGTCAAGTATTTTTCATTTTTTTTTAGTGATATGCACGATATTTTTTTGAATTAGTTTGTTTATTTTTTAAAAATTAAAAAAAAAGCGATCGCGTAGCGTGATATTAAATTAATACCGTAATACTGGGATAGCATTTAAGTTTATAGTTTAATTCTGGAATAGCATTTAATTTGATATAATATTTATGCGTTAGCGTAGCGGATTTTTCAGAGCATCGAACTTTCTATCGCATTTACTAGCTCGATCCCCCCCAGCCCCCCTTAATAAGGGGGGAGCCCGGAAATCTATCTGGAAAGTCCCCCTTATTAAGGGGGATTTAGGGGGATCAAAACCCACGCAAAAACCCTACTCCCTACTCCCTACTCCCTACTCCCTACTCCCTACTCCCTAAATTGCTATAATTAATCTAATTAACGATAACTAGAAACCAATGATAGAACCCTTGTCAGTATTAGCCGGTTGGGCAATCCCGAAAATAGGGGAATCGTTGTTAGAGATTGTTTCGGGACAAGGATGGGATAGCTTAAGTCAAGCTCTGAGTAAAAGCGATGTAGAGAAGGCAATCAAAGCGGGAGAAGCGGCAGTAAAAGAATGGGAAAAACAACGGGATCCGAGCCAGCGCTTATTTTTTCACGCTAGACCGGATGGCTGGAATGGAGTTAATAATTTTTTGCGCGACTATTTTACTCATTCAGCAGTTTTGGCAGAATTACAAAAACCGTTACTTAATCAGGGTAAGCCAGAGCGAGAGATTTTAATCACGGTATTTCAACAGCAAGCTGAAGGGCATAACATTAAACTGAATCACGACAGTCTCAAGCCTTGGGTAGAGACATTTATTAATGCTTATTTTCAGCAGACCGATACTTATCTAAAATTTCAGGTAGCTAAACAGGATTATTGTGACCAGTTAGCTAACTGGTTTGATGATGTTAAATTTGCTGGCATTGCTGTGCCTGGGCAAGAAGTAGAAAAATCCGAGAAGTTAGCGCAAATTTTTGTAATGCCAGATGTGGTGGAAGATTTATCAACTGCTGGCGCTTGGGAACGGGATTGGTTAGCAGCGGGTAGTGGGGAAACGTCAGAAATAGCACTATTAGCAAAGACAACTGGCCGCAAATTCTTGGCGGAGCAGTTATTGAGCCAAAGTCAGTCGAGACGAGTAGTGATATTGGGTGCGCCAGGCTCTGGTAAAACTACCTTGATGAGTTATTTTGCAGTAATGTTGGCTCAGCAAAATCCTGAGATTTTAGGATTAGATGGTGATACGGATTGGCTACCGATTTTAATTAGGATGCGAGATTTTGCGATAAATCTCGATAAAAGCCTGATCGACTATGCTCGGGTATTTGCTGAAAACACAATGTCAGTGAAATCCTTACCAGTAGGATTTTTTGAGCATTGGTTGTCTGATGGTAGGGCGTTGATATTGCTAGATGGTTTGGATGAAGTGGCAGAAGATGCTAAACGGAATGATGTAGTCAGGCGCATCGAGAATTTTTTGGGACAGTTTGACAGAAATCGCGCGATTATTACATCTAGACCGGCTGGCTATCGGCGCGACTTTTTCCGCACTGAGGAATTTCCCCACTATCAAATTGACCCCTTTGATGACCAGAAGATTTCAGCGTTTATTGATAACTGGTATAACAGTCGGTTTCAAGACCAAGCAGAAGCTGAAAGGCGTAAGCAGAGTTTACGAAAGGCGCTAGATGATAATGACCGGATTAAGCTATTGGCACGGAATCCGTTATTGTTGACAATTATTGCATTGATTCATCGGTATCAAGCGGTTTTGCCCAAAGAACGGTTTGAGCTTTATAATTGCGCCGTCAAGACGTTGTTAACCTCTTGGGATGCTAACAAAGAAATCAGCAATCAGGGATTATTTAAGTATCTAGATTTATATGATTTGCGCCGATTGATGGAATTGCTGGCTTATTGGATTCATACCCAAGGAAATGTTGAAGATAACGACAGTGGGACGTTTATAGACCGGGATGATTTGATTGATCAGTTGAGTCAGCAGATTAAAACCTTGAAGCAGGTGCAGTTATATCAAGCCAAAGAAGAAGCAGAAGCATTTGTAACCTTGATTCGCGATCGCACGGGTTTATTGAATGAGCAAGGGCAAAATTGTTATGGGTTTGTCCATAAAACGTTTCAGGAATATTTGTGTGCTGAAGAGATTGACTATCAAGCGGATAATGAGGGAGATTTTGAGATTGTTTTAAGTCAGATTCGGGAGCATTTGCATGACTCCCACTGGCGCGAAGTGTTATTATTGCTGATAGCGCAACAAAAACCGAAAAAGTCAGCGAGGGCGATTCGGGCAGTTTTGACTAATAATAGTAACTATGAGCAGTGGTTACATCGGGATTTGTTGTTTGCTGGTAGTTGTTTGGCAGAAGACCCGAAGAATTTGCGTGGTGCTGATCGTGGCTTAGTCCAAGAGATTTTAGAGAGGTTGGTTGAATTAGAAGTTAGTAGTAAAGAGCGGGTTGGTGAGAGGGTTTCCGAGCAGGTTTTTAATATAATTTGTAGTTTCTATGAAACCGATTTTGAAGCACAGGTATTGGAATTATTGGAACAGCAATCCGATCGAATTGATGAGTGGCGATTGCTGAACTATCGAGCCGAGTTAGGGGAAAAAGATCAGGTAATTACAATATTGCTAGCACGGCTAAAAGATGATAATTCTGATGTGCGTTGGAAGGCAGCCGATGCCTTGGGCGAATTGGGCAATAGCTCAGAAACTTTAGTCAGCGCCCTCTTCGCAAGGTTTCAGGATGAGAATTCTGATGTGCGTTGGAGGGCAGCCATAGCTTTGGGCAAATTGGGCAATAGCTCAAAAACCGTAGTCAATGGCCTTTTAGCAAAGCTTCAGGATCCCGATGCTGGTGTGCGTGACAGGGCAGCCGTGGCCTTGGGCAATTCGGACAACAGCTCAGAAACTTTAGTCAACGCCCTTTTAGCAAAGCTTCAGGATGATGCATCTCGTGTGCGTTCCGGGGCAGCCTATGGCTTAGGCAAATTGGGCAACAGCTCAGAAACCGTTGTCAACGCCCTCCTAGCAAGGCTTCAGGATGATGATTCTCGTGTGCGTTCGGGTGCAGCCATAGCCTTGTGTAGTTTGGGCAATAGCTCAGAAACCGTAGTCAACGCCCTTCTAGGACAGCTTCAGGATAATAATTATAGTGTACGTGGGTGGGCAGCCATAGCCTTGGGCAATTTGGGCAAAAGTTCAGAAACCGTAGTCAACGCCCTTCTAGGACAGCTTCAGGATGATGATTCTCGTTTACGTCGGTGGGCAGCCGAAGCCTTGGGCAAATTGGGAAACAGCTCAGAAAACTTAGTGAGGGTTCTCCTAGCACGACTTCAGGAGCCTGATTCTGGTGTACGTAGCAAGGCAGCCCAAGCATTGGGCAATTTGGGCAAAACATCCAATCATGTACTCCCTACCGTGATTGAATGGATTGAACAACACCAGGATTCCGACTATATGGGCAGAGGTATTGATGCGCTGTGGGATTTAGTCGTAGGTGAGGAATAGGGAGTAGGGGGAGTTTACTGCATCAAGAGGATCTAAGGATTTTTTGGTGTTATCAGAAATTAGGATTTGGTTTCAGGATCGATTTAGTATTGCGATCGCATTATCAAATCTTTTTTATTTTAGGCAATAGGTAATAGGGAATAGGCAATAGGGAAGAGGGAAAATAGGTGTTTAGCTGATTAATCGATTAAACACTTATTCATAGCTAATTATATTGCTTTACTGAATAAAAGCTATACTGTCAAATGGTTGTAATGATTTTTAATGGTTTTCAGGCAGATTGGCAATTTAAAGGCAAAATAATTTACTATAATCCGCAAGTTAGTTCTGACAATTAATAAAAATTTTATCCCGGTTTTATTGACATTTTTATTTGGGAATAGTTAATCTAAATATAGTCGTTGTTAAAGAGAGGAATGACTGGGATTTAACTTTTGCCGAGGTTTCCCAATCATTCCAAATCAGGGCAACGCCCCACCTGAAGTTCACAATCAGTTTCAGGTGTTTAATGTCAATGTAAATGATGGAGAAATACAATGTCAAATTCTGATATCACTCGTAATCGTAAACATGAAGACCTGCGCAACAGCTCTAGCCAGACTGAGCGCACTGAGCAAACAGAAAACACAGAAGAGATCACCGAACTGTCCTTTGAAGCAATGGAAACTATTGCCGGTGGTGGTAGATGCTGCTGGAATGTGAACATGGTGTAGTAGTGAAAGCCTTTCGGCTAGGCCAACCGTGGCACTGCCGATAATTTGGGCTGATCCGATTGCGGATCACTACAATTAAGAACCCTAGTGCAACGGGGTACCAATCACCCACCAGTAAAGAAGATGTGGGAGCGATGATATTCCCATCTGCGCACTGATGGAAGATTTTCGTCCCGTTGCACTAGTTTTTTTATTGGCTTGTGAACACAAGTTGCTAGGACCAGCTGATGGGGCTGCTTAGCAATACCCAAAGAGGAGATAGATTTATGCCTTCGATCTACAGTTCACCGATAGCTTGGCTAAATCGACCATATTTAGATCTAGCTCCAATCAATGGGGGATCGCCACATCTATATAAAGTAGAGTTCAGTTACCGTCATTTAATCAGTGAGACACGAGTGCCCTATCGGGTGCAGGTGAGCCTTCCCACCTCATTTCGGGAATCTGTGATCCGAGAGACTGGTATGACCCAATACCAAGTTGATCACCCACTACAACTGGCTAATGAGTTAAGAACTGAACGATGGCAGACCCTCTGTGAATACTTGAGCCATTACCAGGAGCTTAAGCCTGTTACCAAGCTATTGGTAATAAATCTTCTGAGCAGCTTATGCCTACATCGAACAGTTCTAGAGTATGTGCCAAAGATGTCAGCAGCAGAGATAGCTAGTGATTCAGGACTGGCTGCACTGGCTTTCTGTCGAGCAATGTCAAATTTAATTTTACATATTGATGCTGGCAAACCTTACAGTTTAGAAGAATTTGAAATCATTGCCACTCATGCTCCATCTGGTGATCGGGTTAAGATTAATGCCACTCACCAGCTTCTGGTTGAGTATGCAAAAACCTTCAAAGATGTTGCAAAAGCTGAGTTTTGGGGTTCAGTTCTTATCAAAGAAATCCAGGAAATTAAACCGTCCCTGGATGATTTTTCTTACAAACTTTTGATGAGTATTTACTGTCGTGCTATTGTTTTTATTCCCCTGCTAAATCGGGATAAAGAAAAGGTCGTCCAGGAAATGGAGCTTTGCCAATCCTATGCAGAAAGCTTGATTGGTGAGAATGAAGAGCAGCAGATAGTAGCCTATGAGAACCAAAATATTATTTTAGAGAGCCGAACCAAGGAAGCGCTGTGGCTAGGGGACTTTGATCTAGCTGAGGAGCGCATCCGAAAGGCAGTTGAGAGGGATCCTTTCGATCCTAGATATCGTCTTGAGTTGGGACAAGTCCTAATCAACCAGGATAGAATTGAGGAGGCAGCAAAGGCGTATCGTTCAGGAACCAAGCTTGGTCCTCCAGGAACAGCAGTTGCTTGGTTTATGGCAGGTCAGTGTTACCAATCCCTGGGTGAACTGGATATGGCTTGCGATTGTTACCTAGCTGCTGTGCATGTTGATCCATTGGCTATTTCTCCTGTAAAGCGACTGACTGGTTTAGCTACCGATCTGGGTAACTCTGTACTCGCTAACTGGAGTCAACTGCGTTTGACGGAACTGCAAGCACAAAAACAACGTATTTTGGAAGAGGGTGAGCGTTCATTTACTGCCGAAGTTTCTTTTAAGAGGAAGACCTCCCGAGAGGCAGTTACCGCCTAGGGCGTGTTTTCAAAGTTTTCCGCAAGATTATGATCCCCCCCAGCCCCCCTTAAAAAAGGGGGGAGCCATACTCCCTCGTCCCCCTTAAAAAAGGGGGGAGCCATACTCGCTCGTCCCCCTTTTTTAAGGGGGATAATGGGGGATCTCCGAGGCAAGAAAACAGGCCCTAGTCCGAATTCCGAAGTACAGCACTACCCATTAAAGTTAGGACATTGATACAAGTAGCAAAAGCTGTTCTAGTCAACTATTGCCTATTGCCGTCTTGATGCAGTCGCTCATGGGGGAAACCACGGCAGTTGCTCATGGGGGAGACCCCCACATGAAGGCACTGCCTCCCCAAGACCGCGCTGCATCGCTATTGCCTATTGCCTAGCGCGTAGCGCTATACCAGCATGAAGTACCAGATTGTTCTACAGCACAGCGAAGAAGACTGTGGTGCTGCTTGTCTAGCTTCCATTGCTAAACATTATGGTCGTACCTTCACCATTAGCCGTTGTCGGGAAGCAGTAGGAACTCGAAGACAAGGCACCACATTATTGGGATTGAGGCAAGGAGCAGATGCCCTGGGTTTCAATAATGTTAGAGGAGTCAAAGCCACCCTAGAAGCGGTCAACAAAAAATCCCTGCCCCTACCAGCGATTATCCACTGGAAGGGCTATCACTGGGTAGTTTTATACGGCAAACGGGGCAATAAATATGTGATCGCTGATCCCGCTGTAGGCATCCGGTATCTCGAAAAAAAGTGGCTCCAAGAAGCATGGCCCAATGGGGTAATGCTTCTGTTGGAACCCGATCCAGTCCGCTTTTTTGCCCAAGAGGATGAAAAAGATAAAATTGGTGGCTTGGATCGCTTTCTCAAGCGCTTCTGGCCCTATCGCCATCTCATAGCTCAAACTATTCTGCTCAATTTCGTTGTGGGTCTGATTGCCCTAACTACCCCTTTTTTACTGCAAATCCTGACGGATGATGTGCTGTTACGAGGGGATTCCCAACTGCTGACCAGAATCGTGATGGCTATTATCATCATGAGTCTAGTTAGCAGCAGCCTGGAGCTAGCCCAATCAAATATTATTGCCCACTTTGCCCAACGTCTGGAATTAGGGCTGATCTTAGACTTCGCACGACAAATTTTACGCTTACCTTTAGGTTACTACGAATCCCGCCGGAGCGGCGAAATTGCCAGTAGACTACGAGATATTGGAGTAATTAACCAGTTAGTTTCTCAAGTTATTATCAGTTTGCCCAGTCAACTGTTTGTGGCCTTGGTTTCTTTGGTTTTGATGCTGTTGTACAGTGTAAAGTTGTTGGTATTTGCTGGTTTTCTCGCTATTTTAATGACCTTGTCTACGGTAGCTTTTCTACCAAAATTACAACAAAAAACCCGTAATGTTTTAGTAAATGATTCAGAAAATCAAGGTGTATTGGTAGAAACATTCAAAGGTGCTATCACCCTCAAAACTATTACAGCAGCTCCCCAATTTTGGGAAGAATTTCAACAGCGTTTTAGTCGCCTAGCAAATGTTAGATTCAGTACTATTCAGATTGGAATTGTTAACAATACATTTTCTAAATTAATTGCCAGTGTCGGTAGCATTATCTTGCTCTGGTTTGGCAGCACCCTAGTGATTAACAATGAATTAAGCACTGGTCAGCTGTTGGCACTTCACAATCTGAATCGTAATGTCACGATATTAATTATTACTTTAGTGAACTTTGTCGATGAATTTGTTCGTGCTAATACGGCGTCTGAGCGACTTAATGAGGTAATTGATGCTACACCAGAAACTCAATATGATACCAAAAAACCCTATACCAATATTCCGGAAGATTCAGATATTATTTGTACCAATATAAATTTTCACCATGGGGGTAGGGTTAACCTTTTAAAAGATTTTAGTCTCAATATTCCTGGGGGTAAAGTTATTGCCCTGATTGGCAAGTCTGGCTGTGGTAAAAGCACCCTAGCTAAACTAATTGCTGCATTATATCCACCTCAATCGGGTAATATTCGTATTGATATTTATAACCTACAAGACCTCTCTCTAGATTGCCTGCGGCAACAAGTAGTTCTGGTTCCCCAAGATGCCCACTTTTGGAGTCGATCAATTCTAGAAAACTTCCGTTTAGGTAATCCCCAGGTTAGTTTTGAGAAGATTGTCAGAGCTTGTAAAATTACGGGAGCTGACGAATTTATCATGAATTTACCTGATAAATATCAAACGATATTAGGAGAATTTGGATCCAATCTTTCGGGTGGACAACGGCAGAGATTAGCCTTATCCAGAAGTATTGTTAATGATCCACCAATACTAATTCTAGATGAATCTACTGGTGCCCTCGACCCGGTGAGTGAGGGTGAAGTTTTAAATAATTTGTTTGACCACAGGAAAGGGAAAACAACAATTATGATTAGCCATCGACCCAGAGTTATCCAGCGTGCTGATTGGATTGTGCTGTTGGATAAAGGGCAATTGAAAATGCAAGGTCTTGTGGAAGATTTACGGAATAAACCTGGCGATCATTTAGATTTCCTAATTCCTTAGGGCTGTAAGTTTGAAGGATAAAAAATCAAAGGGGGTGTGGGTAAGTGCGGGTGTTGGGTGTTGGGAAAATAAGCTGTTACCCATTTAAGATCAAAGTACTTCACCCAATTGAGAACTGCTATAGTTCAGATTACTATTATGGTCAGCACACCTAAGACAGATTTTCTACCCGCAGTTCAAGAAAACGATTTTCTACCCCCAATCAGTCGTTGGAGTACTCTTGGCGGATTATTTCTGGTTGGTGCTATGGGGGTAGCTGTTACCCTGACCTGTGTCACTAAATATAAGATAACTGTTAAAGCACAGGCAATTTTCCGTCCCGCTGGTGAATTGCGTCTGGTCCAGGCACCTGTTGAAGGTTCGGTAATCAAGATTTTGGTTGCGGAGAATCAAATGGTTCAAAAAGGAGATGTGATTGCTACCATTGATGACTCCCGTTTGCAAACTAAAAAGAGTCAACTGCAAAACAATCAGCAACAAGCACAGCTGCAACTGATCCAAATCAATGCCCAGATTCGTGCCCTCGATCGCCAGATTGTAGCAGAAACTGACCGCTCCAAGCTCGCTGTTGCCTCTGCTGAGGCGGAACTTAGTCGTAGCCGTCGGCAATATCAAGACAGGCTTCTAACTACTGTGACTGAAGTTGAAGAAGCAGCTGCCAATTTAAGATTTGCCCAAGAGGAGTTGCAACAAGCAGTGGCTCAGTTAAAATCAACACAGGCAAACTTAAGGTCAACTGAGTCGGCTTTAAAGGCGGCTAAATCTAGGCGAAAGCGGTATCAGAGCATATCAGCATCAGGAGCTCTGTCTCAAAATCAATTAGAGGAAGCTGAATTAGCGGTTGACCAGCAACAACAAACGGTGGAGGCGCAAAAAGCAGCGGTGGAGGCGCAAAAACAAAGAATAGACCAGCAAAAACAAGCAGTTGATGCCCGTCGAGCTAGACTGCAACGGGTTAAAGCTGCTCTTAATCCTAGTAATGCAGAAGTAGCGATCGCTCAACAGCGCATTGCTCAAGAACAAGCGATCGCTAAAGCCACCCTAGCTACTTTAAACCGAGAAAAGGAAGCCCTGATCCAGCAGCGCATTGAAATTCAGAACCAGCAGTCCCAGGATACCCGTGAACTCCAACAAGTGGAAATTGAACTGAGGCAGACTGCGATTAAATCTCCAGAAGACGGTACTATTTTCCAACTTGCTCTACGTAATTCTGGTCAAACTGTGAAACATGGGGAAGAAATTGCCCAAATTGCCCCTAGTAACACGTCATTACTAGTTAAAGCTTTGGTTCCTGCTCGTGATATTGGTAAAGTAGAGATAAATCAAGCAGCACAGTTGAGGGTATCTGCTTGCCCTTATCCAGATTACGGCACTCTCAATGGTGTAGTCAAGAAGATTGCCCCAGATGCGACTACACTTCAAAGCAATAGTATCACAGCGTCACGGGAAAACAGGGGTAGCGCCTTCTACCAGGTAACCATTGCTCCAGAAAGCCTTGTTCTAGGTAAAGGCAATAAGCAGTGTGCTATCCAGTTGGGAATGGAGGGTAGGGCAGATATTATTACTAGAGAAGAGACTGTCTTACAGTTCTTACTCAGGAAGGCCAGACTGATTACAGATGTATGAGAGGCTGATAGCAATTTTTATACTAATGAGGTACACATTTATGGTTTTTAGGGAGCAGGCAAGAGGCAAGAGGCAATAGGTAAGAGGCAAGAGGCAAGAGGCAAGAGGCAAGAGGCAAGAGGCAAGAAGCAAGAGGCAAGAGGCAAGAGGCAAGAAGCAAGAGGCAAGAAGCAAGAAGCAAGAGGCAATAGGCAATAGGCAATAGGCAAGAGGCAATAGGCAAGAGTTAAAAAAGCCGGTGTACCTCATAGTCATGATAAATATTAGAATAATAGCTTATGATAGCTACGTGATCTACTAGATCTTGGTACTTGAGGAGCGTTGTTGCAGAGCCTGCGGTCATCTTTTGATAAGATAATATCTTAAACTAATACTCTGATCACCAACACTCAACCGATCGCAATCCCCTCACGACCATGGAACAGTCGCCATCCCTGGAGCATGCCCTTAAACATTTCTTTGGTCACGACTGTTTCCGTCCAGGACAGCGACAGATTATTGAAGAGGCGCTGCAAAATCAGGATTTACTGATTATCATGCCGACTGGCGGTGGTAAATCCTTGTGCTATCAACTGCCAGCTCTCCTCAAACCGGGCTTAACCGTTGTGGTATCTCCTCTGATTTCCTTGATGCAAGACCAAGTCACGTCTTTGGAAGATAATGGCATTGGGGCTACCTTTATCAATAGTACCTTGAGCTTCCAACAAATGCGATCGCGGGAAGCGGCCATCCTTCAGGGTCAGATAAAATTACTCTACGTATCACCAGAACGGTTACTAGCAGAGCAGTTTATCCCATTTTTGGATAGAGTGCGATCGCAAATCGGTATTCCCACCTTTGCCATTGATGAAGCGCACTGCGTCTCACAATGGGGGCATGATTTCCGCCCAGAATATCGGCAACTAAAACTATTACGTAACCGTTATCCTAATAGCTCAGTGCTGGCTCTGACCGCTACTGCTACTAATCGAGTCCAACAGGACATTATCCAACAACTGGAACTGCGACAGCCGAAGGTTCACATCGCCAGTTTCAACCGTCCTAACCTTTACTACGACGTTCAACCAAAACAACGGCAAAGCTATAAACAGTTATTAAAACAGATCCGTTCTCACCAAGGTTCCGGTATTGTGTACTGTACGAGCCGCCGTTCTGTAGACGAAGTTGCTTTCCGGTTACAGAATGATGGCATTTCTGCCTTACCTTACCATGGCGGAATGACGGATAAAGCTAGGACAACTAATCAAAATCGGTTTATCCGGGATGATGTGCGGATAATCGTAGCTACGGTAGCCTTTGGCATGGGAATTAATAAGCCCGATGTACGGTTTGTGATTCACTACGATTTACCTCGTAACCTCGAAAGTTATTACCAGGAATCGGGACGAGCAGGACGGGATGGGGAACCAGCCACATGTACCGTTTTATTCAGCGCTAGTGATATCTCAAAACTTCATTATCTCATTGATCAAAAGCCCGATCCCAACGAACAACGGATTGCCTATCAACAGTTAAATCAGATTGTTGACTACGCAGAAGGCACAGATTGTCGCCGCCGGATTTTGCTGGGCTACTTTGGTGAGCGGTTTCCAGGGAATTGTGATAAATGTGATAACTGTTGCTATCCTAAGCCAGTAGAAGATTGGACTATAGAAGCTCAAAAATTCCTCTCTTGTGTAGCCCGGTGTCGGGAACGGTTTGGGATGAACCATATTATTCAGGTGTTGCGGGGCTCAAAAAGTAAGAAAGTTGAGCAGTATGGCCATCACTTACTCTCTACCTATGGCATTGGTAAGGATAAAACTGTAGAGGCTTGGAAAATTCTAGTGCGATCGCTTTTGCACCAGGGATTAGTAGACCAAACCACCGATGGCTACTCAGTGCTGAAGCTCAATAAACTAAGTTGGGAAATCCTGCGCAAACAACGTTCTGTTTATGTTGCTATTCCCCAGTCATCTGTAGAAAAAGCCTTAGGGGAAATTAACCCCAGAGCTGCTGAAGCGGAGCTTCTGCTAGATAAACTGCGGAAACTAAGGAAACAGCTAGCTGACCGCCAATCGATTCCGCCCTATGTAGTGTTTGCTGATTCGACACTGAAACTGATGGCACAGCTGAAACCCAAAACTTTAGAGCATTTTGCTAAACTTTCTGGTGTCACTCAGTATAAAGTTACTCAGTATGGCGAGCAATTTGTTTCAGAAATTAGGGCATTTTGTCAAGAGCAAAAACTACCAGAACCTCTGCCCTCCAGTACCTATATGAAAACCCTGCAATTCTATCAACAAGGGTTAAGTGTAGAGGAAATTGCTAAACAAAGAGGGTATACTACCAGGACTATAATAGATCATTTGAGCCAATTAATTGAAATGAATCAGCCAGTGGATTTAAAACGACTGGTACCATTGGAACACCATGAGCCAATTATCAAAGCAATTGAAAAAGTGGGTGATCAGTATCTGAGAAAATTACGGGAATACTTAGGAGAACGTTACTCCTACGAAGACATTAAACTAGTCCGTGCTTGGTGGCGACGGCAGGATAATTGATATATAGCATTTCTCCCACTTACGAGGGTTTAGTCTTATTTGACTAGTGATCCCTCCTAACCCCCCTGATCAACTCATAAGGGTAGGTTTTTTACATTAAGGTCAAACATGGGGCGACCCAGAGGGAGAGGAAAAGGAAAACAACGAAAAAGCTGCAGCTTCGGAACAGGGGGTTTCCCCCACTCGCGCTTTGCATGGCTGACAACGACAAATTAAGTACATTGTCTTGATGCAGTCGCTCATGGGGGAAACCCCCAAGACCGCGCTGCATCGCTTTCTTATCCCCCACACCCCACACCCGGTCACCCCACACCCCACACCTGAGGTCAAAGTAAAAAACTTACCCTTATGAGCCTTATCAAGGGGGGGATCTGATTCCGTTAAAACGATCTTAAATATTGCATCCATGGCTATTGCCTTAAAAGGATAAGCTTTGTAGCTCACCAAAATAATAATTGCTATAGTTATTGCTATCCGCAGCACTAGAGATGATTATGAAATGATCGCACAATGCCATCCTGTGCTTTGGGTATACCCTAAAAGTTACTGGATCAGATCCTCAATTTTGAAGTCTAGAATATCACACAAGGCTTTGGTCTGTTCTGGATAGAGCTTAGGCTTGTGCCGATCCGCCTCCCAGTTAATCACTGTAGACTCTACCACATCACAGGCTCTGGCAACTTGTATGCGGGTTAAACCTAGACTTTCACGGCGTTCTCGTAGTTTTTTTCCTAGGGACATTACCTTCTCCGGTTGTCTTGTAGCAGTAGTTTACCTAAATTTATTTGACTATTTATAGTTTATATTATATAATATACTTTTGTGCAACACGCCAACTAAATTAATCCCAATGGTTTAAATTAGGATCATCAATGTTAGGTGGGAAGTGTGGGAAGTGTGGGAAGTGTGGGAAGTGTGGGAAGTGTGGGGAGATGGGGAGATAGGGAGATAGGGAGATAGGGAGATAGGGAGATAGGGAGATAGGGAGATGATATTATTGTTTAGCTTCCGGCAAAAGAAGCCCCACATCTCAATGCGCAGCATGAGTGTGGGATGAATTTTGCACAGGGTCTTTCACAAAAGACCAATCGATGTGTTATACTGGAAATACTGACTTTCAAAGCCGAAAATGCTGGAAAGTTGGTCAAACATTATTAAACAAAAAACCAGAGCGGCAGGGCAGTCCGTTCTTAAAGCCCAGCGCCTCCTAAGCAATAGCTGGATTGGCGCTTGTTGCCCACACTGAACTCAAAGAGTCAGTGTGGGAGCTGTCACTGGCTTAAGAATTGGGATTACCAAAAAATCAAAATCCCCGCTCTTACCAAAAAATCTGGGTCATTAGCCCCGTCCTTCCAGGATGGCTTTGTGTTAATATAAAGACATAACCAAAAAAATAGTATCCTAGATGAACATGATCACAGAATAAGTAGACAGTGTAAAAAACCTGTTTTGAGATAAGCAGGTTGCACAATCAAGTCTAACGATTTGGAAGTCTATGAAAGTCTAAGATCCCTAAAAAAATGTTTATCTTAATTTGTTAATTAGTTTAGGTACGGTGGGGTTAGAAGTTACCGTAAGAATAGTGGAGCCTTTATAGTTAGTCGGCTATGAGTCAAAAGTTTTAACCTTTCTTGATGCAATAGCGAGTGGGGGAAACCACGCCAGTTGCTCATGGGGGAGACCCCCAAGACCGCACTGGCTCCCCAAGACCGCGCTGCATCGCTTTTGATTAAGGCTCCACTATTCTAAGGTTTCGTTTCCGGCACACCGAAACCTGGGTCATAGACCAAGTACGCTTGTGAAGAGGAGACCTCTATTTTTTCTGGCTCCGGCAAGGGATAACAAGTCACCTCGTAGAAGCAAGAATCCCCGTCCTTCCAGGGCGGGGAGTGTCAATCAAGTGGATGTATCAACCAGGGAAAAGGAGCGATAGTTGGATCAATACTATCAGTGACGCTCCCACACCAACCTTTACAGGTATGGTGTAGGCTTCTCAGACACTCCGAAGAATGCGTAGAACTTCCTTAGAGGTATCATCTGTAGTAGAACCAACTACTACAATGGCACCTTTACGGCGTTTTATAGTGGGGAACACGTCCAGCCCCACTCTCTTGATGTTGATAGCAGCATTAATATCCCTATCAACCCAGAGGTTTTCTATTTCATCCCAATATTCTCGGATACTACAATCAGTGAAGATTACTTGATCTCGATAGGATAATACTTGAGAAGTATAAGCAGGATTCTTTGAGATTACTATGGCTCCAGCTTTTTCAGCTATGTGACCAAGAATCAAAAAGAACTCACCAAAAGCGGCATCTGCCCAACTTAGGTTGAGTCCAGATTTTGCCGATTGGCCATTAGGTAAATATTTTCCACTTTTGTCTGGCTTAGGGGAGTTACGCCTAGTTAGCCCTTTTAGGTTTAATTTTTCGTGAAAAAATACCTTTTTGCCTGTTCTCATCAAACTGTGAGCAGTTTTGTACTGGAAATCTTTCCTGGCGCGAGCAATTTGTTGATGTACTCTTCCCTCTCTTTTTGCTAGCTTTCGACGTGCTTTACTCCCACGTTTGCGTTCATTTTTCTTTCTGGAAATCTTTGATAATTTAGCTTGGTTGCGCCGCAAATACTTTACTGATGGAAGCTTAACTCCTTCAGAAGTGGCAAGGTAATGATCCCATTGGAGTACCGCGTCCATGCCCATGGAATTATCCCAATTAGGGATGATTTTTTCGGAAGGAGTATTGGGAACAGTAGGGTCATCAAGTTTCAGATTTACAAACCATCCATCATTTTTATTGATGAATTGCACCTGCTTCAGGATTGCACCATCCGGGATATGGCGGTGAGAGCGAATTTTTACTAAGCCTATCTTGGGTATTTTTAGATAAATAAATTTCCCCCCAACTGAACAGGAGTGTAGGCTTAATCCTGCTCCTTCAACAATAAATGAACGATAACGAGCGTGAGATTTAAAACGAGGTTTCCCACTTCTTTTGTTATTTTTATCCCCAGAAATAAATCGCTCAAAAGCTTTATCTACACGTTTACATACTTCCTGGAGAGTATTGGCAGGAACCCGCGAAAATTCCAGATTCTCTCCTGACCAGTTCACACGGATTTCACTATGCTTAAGTCCTGGCAACAACTTCTTTTGACTATAGTAGCTAGGACGATCTCTCAGTTCAGGGAGATGACATATCAATGGGCAAGAGTTTACCGGAGTTCTATGGCGTTCCCACCAGTCAAACCTTTCGCCGAGCTGACGATTATACCAGTACCGACAAACTCTTAACCAGAAATTGAATTCTAGCTTTTGTTCGGTGGTTAGAAATGCTTTGTACTGGTAAGTGTATTTCATCTCCCTGATTTGTGAATATTATAAACAAGGATACAATAATTGTAGTATATATTCCGAAAATGTTGCAATAAAAAGTGATTTCCTTTCAGGCATGACGATCAGTAAGTGTTCTAAAAGCCCATCTGGTGTTAACCTCCAAGTATCGGCACCAGGTTTTTAACGCCAAAATGATCAAACGACTTGGGGAAGTAGTAGAGAACTTGTGCCAAAAATAGGATGGTAAGTTGGTTGAGTTTAATGGGTTTGAAGAGCACATCCATCTGTTGTTTCAGTATTTTTAACAAATGGAGTTAACCAAATTCATCAATAATCTCAACAGGGTCACAAGTAGGAGACTTAGAAGTAAGTTTCAGGAATAAATTAACAAGTTCTACGGAAAAGATGTGTTGTGGAATGGTTCATATTTTATAGCCTCATGCGGTGGAGTCACTGTGTCCACATTAAGAAAGTACATTGAACAACAGGATTCCCCGAAATCGTCGTGATTGGTTGTTGAGAGGGTATTGAACCCCCTCAACAACCGCGCATTCCGGAGACGAAACCTTAGAATAGTGGAGCCTTAATCAATAAGTTTTTACCCTTTTTCCATAGCCTGCCAACCATAAAGGCTCCACTATTCTTGCGGTAAATTCTAACCTCTCACACCAAATCAAAGATTATGGTGTGAGGCTCCTGCTAAACTAGCTGAACAGCGTATCGCTTTGGAAGAACTGCTAGAAGATAGTCCTAGTTTGCGGTGCGACCCAAGGGCGATTTACTCGCCCTAGGAGGCGCGCACCGTAGCGTTTTTGCCAGAGGTCTTTGACCAATGTTATCAAAAAGCTCGAATTAAGGCAGCTCAGGAAACTGGGATTAAGTTGAGTACTTTTCCTTCTCAGTGTTCTTTTGATCAGGAGGAGGTTTTGGAGGCTGGTTTTTTCCCAGAAGTGTTGAATCGGGAATCGGGAATCGGGAATAGAGAATAGGAAGCAGCGATGTAGTCGCTACTCCCTATTCTCTAAAACCCAGGAAAAAAGCACCGTAAGCAATTAAAAACTGGAATACTTTAACTGACTAGTTAATATTTGCGCAAGGAAGTGCCTCCATCTTTGCTGTCACCGACGGGTCCCTTCCCATCTTTCGGTGGATTGTAATTGTTTAATGTATTCACACTCATTAAGGAAGTGCCTCCATCTTTGCTGTCACCGACGGGTCCCTTCCCATCTTTCGGTGGATTGTAATTGTTTAATGTATTCACACTCATCAAGGAAGTGCCTGCGTCTTTGCTGTCACGGGGTGGTCCGTCTCCATCATTCGGTGGTGTGAAAGTATTTAGTATCTGTAGTTGTGATAGTTGTAGTTGTCTTGATGCTGATATTGGTAAAACTTGTGGGTTAGTAAACTCAGGATTTTCATGGATTAGCTGGTTCAATTTCCAGAGTGATCCAGCGTTTCCGGTTTCACCGGGAGGGCCGTCTCCATCATTCGGTGGTGTGTAATTCATTACTATCAGTAGTTGTGATGATTGTGATAGTTGTTGGGATTCTTCGGAGGATGATTGCTGGTCAGTTGGTTGAATATTTTTATCATTTGCGTGCTCGAATCCCTTCACGATTGTTGCTGCTAATTGTTGCAAGCGCTGTCTTATGTTGAGAGTGAAGGAAAATAGTTTTGTCCAAAGCTGGTTGAGCAAATTTTTCATTAGAGAATACACCTGTTCTAGAAATTCACCAAACACCGACTCAGGCGGCGTTTTTTGATTGATACTTGTTACAGCGCCTCTCAAGCCAACTTTTCGCAGATGATCAGAAAAATTTTTTTTTGAAGCAAAATTTGCTTAGCTATTCTAGTTTTCTTGGTGTTTGAGATTAGATCCGGATCCTTTTGAGTTGTGAACGATTACCATTAGGGAAAGGCAAGACGCAAGAAGCAAGAAGCAAGAGGGGAAAGATATCCGGATTTTTATTGGAGAATAAAAAAAGCCTCCTAGGTTTACATCTCATTTAGAAACCCTATAGCATTTTTCAATTGGGTGAGGTACAAGGTTCTGGGTTTTGGGGAGTAGAGACTGAGGCCGTGGGTCACGCGGGGCGCGTTCGGAGCAGGGAACAGGTTTTATACTTCAAATTGTCGTACCAAATAATACAGAGCGATCGCTTGATGATATCAAGCGATCGCTAAATGCTATTGAGTAAAAATCCTCAGGCTCCTCAACAAAAGAATGTGGTAAGGGGAAACTCCACCATCCTCAAGAGGTGCTTGTCATATCATGTCCGGATAATTACCCTGTCTTGATGCAGTCGCTCATGGGGGAAACCCCCAAGACCGCACTGCCTCCCCAAGACCGCGCTGCATCGCTTAATAAAAATCTCCCCATCTCCCCATCTCCCCATCTCCCCACCCTTTTATGATGGGTATTCAATTGGACTTGATATAAGGTGGGATTGATTCAGATTTTCCGGCAGAGGCGATCGCTCCTTGAGAGGATAATTTTGTTCCTTAATCAGACGCTGTAGTCGAGTAACTCGCTTACCCGGAGATGGGTGACTTGATAAAAAATCCCAGGAAGCTCCTGGTTTTTGACTCATTCTCACAAAAAAATCTGTTGCGCCAGCGACATGACCATAAGTTTGCTGCAACAACCTCAAGCCAAACTCATCCGCCTGTTGTTCCTGTGACTGGGAAAATTTTGACTTAGAGAGTGTTGCCAATCCGGAAATAGCCAAAGATTCTAGGGCTCCTACATCACCAACAAAATAAGCGATCGCTGTCCGTACCAGCAATCTTCGTCCCAAACTCCGCAGATGATCTCGGTGAGCAAAATGACCTAACTCATGTCCTAATACCATCATCAACTCATTTTCTGACTCGACCTGTTTCAAAAAACCAGCGTAAACCACAATCACATCCCCCGGTAGTGCTAAAGCATTTACTGTGTCCTCTGGTAGATAAAGTACCCGGTAATCTCGTTGTTTAGATTGCTCCGGTGGTAGTTGTTTTTCCAATCGCGCCAATAGTTGATTGAGGGTATCTTGAGTTGGTGATGGTTGAGCCTGCTGCTCATAAGCCGGAACGATTACAGCTCCCAGCTTTTGCTCCACACTAGGAGGAATTAGCCCAATTAGACCGTTGATCAGCAAGTTCAACAGCCAAATCACCCCCATAATAAAACTGATCAATAGCCCCAATAAAATCAGTAGTTGACGGTTACTTGGTGGTGGGTTGCGACTCTGAGGTATATCTGGAGAAGGCATAATTAGTGATTGGGGATTAGTGATGGGGAATTATAGCGCTACGCGCAAGGGCAAGAGGAATCCCCCCTAACCCCCCTTAGTAAGGGGGGCGGGCAAGAGGCAAAAGTTTACGTGCATTAGCGCAGGTGCCCTTGACCCATTAAGAATTAAATTCGCCACGGGTCGCACTTTTTCAGCTTTTATCAATGTCAAACACCTTAATGCGTAGTGCTATAGTGATTGAGGATTGATGATTAGGTATTAGTGATTGGCTTACTATTTACCCATTACCAATTTTTTAGTCACTCTTAGTTGGACGGAAAGGATTTAAAAAATTAATTAACCCATAAAGCTCACGAGATTGAATCCATAAGCGTCCTTCACCACTGAAACGACAGACTAACCCTTCTCCACCCAAAACACCAGTTTTAAGACCTCGAAATGATAAACCACCTAGCACCTCAACCTGGTAATTGAGAGTATCTTCAAACGCCACGATATAGCCAGTGTCTACTACATAGTCACCAGTCACTGGAATTTCCACAATTGCCCCATAAGAACTAAACCAAAAATCCCCTTGGCCTGTAGCTCGAATCAGGAACAAAGACTCGCCACTGAAGAAGCCTTTAAAGCCTTGAAATTGCGTGTCAATTTCTATTTCTGGACTACAGGCAACAAATCCTGAAGACTGTACCATTAAACCCTGATTTTTCAGGTAGTAATGGTGAATATCTCCAGGCACTCCTGGCGAGACATAAATTTGCCCCGGTTCTTTTTCAGCAGTAAACTCACTAACAAAAAATGATTCACCACTTACCATCCGACCCAGTCCTTTCATCAAGCCACCTCGTACTTTGGACTTCATCGAGATACTTGAGTCCATTGCTGCCATTGCTCCTGATTCAATTAAGACTGTTTGGTCTGCCTGTAAGTTTATAATCAAAGAGGCATAAGCGGGAGAATGCTCAATTTCGTAGTCAATTTCATTCATCATTTTTATGGGCTATCTATTATTTATTAGTTATTGCTATTTTATTAATAACTACTATCAATGTATAGTAAAAATTACTGTGTAAATAATTATGAATTCACTGGAATTAACTCTAATCCCCACTCCCTACTCCCTACTCCCTACTCCCTACTTCCTATTCCCTACTCCCTACTCCCTACTTCAAGCAACAATCTTTATTTCCGTCCAGGTACTTATCGTGGTGGTAGTTGAGAACCAACTTGCCGACCAAAAGCACCAGGATTGTGGGTTTGACAATAGACTTTACCCTGCCCTTTAAATCGGCAAACCAGTCCTTCTCCACCTATAAAAGCACCAATCCAGCTAGAACGAGGAGGTTTAGTAATATCAAAGTTCAGGCTTTTTTCAAAGGCAACAATATGACCGGTGTCAACGATGTACTCATCTTCGACTGGTACTTCATAAATTCCCCCAAATGAGTTCAGCAATACAGAACCATAACCACTAATAGTCAACCAAAAAATTGATTCGCCAGAAAACAGGGACTTAAAACCTTGAAAGCCTAAATCAATATCAACACCTGATTCACTGGCAAGATAAGAAGTCGCCTGCACCACCAACTCCTGACCATTCATTTGATAAACTAAAATATCACCTATGAATTTGGGCGCTAGGAAGATTTCGCCACCAGCAACAGGAGAGCGAAAAACACTTAAAAACAGTGATTCACCACCTACCAAGCGTTTTAATCCACCGAGAATACCACCTCCTTTACCTTGTCGTAAAGTAGTGCTGGCATTGATGTAGCCACTCATGGCAATCATACAGCCTGCTTCTGCCACGAATTCTTGATTTTTATCCAGAACAACGCGAGCGATCGCACTATCTGGTTGATGTAATAGTTCTATTTCCATTTTTATCTTGAGGTGTCAACTAACGAAATTTAGGAAGGATAGTGGTAAAGATCTAGTGGTTTGGCTACCGTATGGTCAAGGGTTAGGGACCTAAAATCATGAATTGTGTACCACTACCATTTTCTGGCAGGCAGGATGCCCACCCCACTCCTGTTAATTCCTTTCTTGATGCAGTCGCTCATGGGGGAAACCCCCAAGACCGCGCAAATCACGCTAATTCAGCAACGCCCACTAAACCTTAGGACGTAAATACTTGACTAAACCATCAACACTACGAGACTGTAGATAAATCTCACCCCGACCCCTCAGCCGATTAACAAAGCCTTCTCCAGAAGTTACAGATCCCAACAACCCACCAGCTAACCCAATATTCATCAGAATTTCTGGTTCATAGGCAACTAAATGACCAGTATCAACAATAAATTCCCCATTAATGTGCTTGCGAGTAAGACCACCATAAGCGCCAAAGAAAACTGTGCCGTTACCACTGACTTTCAGTTTAAAGAGTCCTTCACCAGAAAACCAACTCTTAAAACCTGCCCACCGAACACCCAGCTTAACCCCAGTAGTATGGCAAATATAAGCACCGGGTTGAAAACAGAGACTGCGTTCTCCTAATTCCACACCAGCAATATCGCCAATTATGGATTGAGTGAGAACTAGGTTCAATGGTTGCTGAGTCTGATTACTAAAGGTATTGACTAATAAAGACTCTCCACCAAAGAATTTCTTGAGCAAGCCAGAGAAGAAGCCACCAGAAAATTGAGTTTTGATGGTAAGCTTACCATCCATACTGGTCATTGCCCCTGCCTCAGCAGTGATACTCTCACCAGGATCGAGAGTGACAAAAATTGCTGCAAAGGCGGGCTTGTAGCGAATTTCATATTTCACTGTCAGATCTCCCGTTGCTGAGTGATAGGAATATTACTATTCTGGCAGAAAATTTTCTGGTGTGCAGATTTCTTTAATAAATTTAAGCAAACTCTTTATTGGCATTAATTCATAATAAGTTCCATTTTCCTAGCTCACATTATCTTCCTAATCAAGGAAAACTGAAAAATAGCCTTAATCCACTACCGAATCTTGAGAAGATCCACAATGTTTACAGTAGGGTAAATATTTGTAAGTAATATTGTGGCAAATTTGACATTCAACATATTGATAATAACCGCAGTGGA
>NZ_JAAHIG010000118.1:0-22532 GCF_010692305.1 Moorena sp. SIO4G3
AACAGCACAAAGAAGTCTAATGGTTGACTTTGAGTCAATTGATGCAAGTGCCAAGCACCTTGAACTTTCGGTTCCATCACCTGTTCAAAACTAGACCAAGTCTGATTTCGTAGCACTCCATTTGATAGCACCATCACAGAATGAATCACTCCTACTAACGGTCGCTTTGACTGCTCAATCCTCTGCAACACCCCTTTCATCGACTCCAAATCAGTCACATCGGCTTTTTCCACTACCACGGACGCTCCTGCCATTTCTAACTCGGTTATTTTTTTCCTCGTAGCATCATCCGGTGAACGGCGTCCTAACAATATCAAATGTTTAGCTCCCTTTGACACCATCCAATTAGCTACCAGCAAACCCAAAGCTCCCATACCTCCTGTAATCAAATAGCTTGCTTCAGAACGGAAACTTAAGGGCTTTTGAGTCTTACCATCAGCTTGTTGTGCCACTAATTGCCGATGATGACTACCAACCAACCGAGCTACATAACGACTATCCCCACGCCATGCTACCTGGTCTTCCCTATCCTCCGACCAAATTTCTTTAAATAGCCCATCAACTTTACCCTCTAAAGTCTCCTCTGGGTCTAAATCTATACAAGTACAGTTCAACTCTGGATGTTCCCAGCTAATCACTTTCCCCATTCCCCACACCGAAGATTGAGCTACTCCTGGTATCACCGGATGATTATTCGGCACCGCCTGAGCACCATTTGTCACCAACCATAATCGAG
Source organism: Moorena sp. SIO4G3 (assembly GCF_010692305.1). NCBI lineage: Bacteria > Bacillati > Cyanobacteriota > Cyanophyceae > Coleofasciculales > Coleofasciculaceae > Moorena > Moorena sp. SIO4G3. The sequence continues at coordinate 737 of NZ_JAAHIG010000118.1, forward strand.
GGACAGTTGATAACCCGCCTTTCACCAATGCTTGTACTAAAGATAGAGTTGTGCCACACCCTAACTTCGATAAACTTCCTAACTCCTCAGAATTAATCCCATTCCCCGCTCCGGTTTCACTCGTCCAACATTGTACCACTCCATACAATGATGGTGACTTCCCTGCCACTGTCTCTATTACCTCCTCAAAATCTTGAGCTTGATTAGGATTAATAGTAAACTCTCCCGGAGCTATCTGTTGATACTTTTCTCCCGCCAATACTAAAGTACAAACCTCTCCTACTGAGCGGAGTAAGGTCGCTAACTGTTGCCCTACTCCCTCAGAGTCTGCCAGTATCAACCAACTCTTAGAATCATCATTCCTTGGTTCTAACTTCCTTTGAGAGCTTTTAGCTACAATTACCGTTTGCTCTGACAAGGTTTCTGCCATTCCCTCCACTTCTGGCATAGTAACTACTTCAGTAAAACCCGTTTCTCTCAATACATGATGCCATTTTTCACGACTCAACAAAGGATAATCTGGTCGTAATTCATAATCCCTGAATTTCCACCATCCTTCTAACAGTCCAAATACTAAATCTACCCATATTGTTTTAGCTGTTCCTTCAGATAACACCAACATTCCCCCATCTGCTAACAGTTCTCGCACATGAGATAATGTCTGCTTCATATCTGTCGTTGCATGAAGTACATTAGCTGCAATAATTACATCATATTGATGAGCCTCAAATCCTTGAGTTGTCGGGTCTACTTCTATGTCTAAAGTTTGATACTTTATAAACTTATAATCCCGGAATTTCTCTTGAGCTTTGGCTGTAAATAATGCCCCTATATCCGTGAATGTATATTCGGTTTGCTGAGGATTTAGATGAGGTAGGATATAGCTTGTAGTCCCTCCTGTTCTCCCTCCTATTTCCAACAACCTGAGCCCCCGGCTTTTCGGTAATTTTTCTAGAGCTTTGGTGATGGATTTTTCTACTATTGTGTTCATCACCAAAGCTACTGTTGAGTCTTCATAAAGTTGAGTCGCTGCCGTCAAATCTCCTTGGGGGAACACTAACTCTCCTGGGTCTATTGCTCCTCGTAATACCCCACTTAGTTTAGATCCACAACGAGAGAGTAGTGTCAATGCTGCTGTTTCTTCTGGATATTTCTTCTGTAAACTGCTGATTTTTTCCGTAGGCTTGACTTCAGGTAAGGTTTGTGCTACTTCCCACTGCTGATTCTTTGACTTGAGTATTCCTGACTCTGTTAATATTTGCAGCAAACGCTTAAACAGTGGTCGATGGGTAGGAACTATACCTAATTTTTGGGCTGCTACATCAAATGCAAAGCTTTCTGTTGGTTTGTATGACCAACTCATTGACTGTAATGCTTGTACTATATAATCTCTGCTTAATTCTTCTAAGCTTGTTTCAAAAGACGCTGTTGTTTCCTGATCTACTTGAGTTACTAATTCTGTCAGAGTTGGAGTTAATTTTTGGTTGATTTGTATAGGAGGTATGAGGAAATCTGGTGGTAGTAGTTTACCTAAAATACCTTTGTTTCTCCACTCTACTTCATACAACCAATTTTCTATTGATTCGGTTTCTGTTCTCAGTAGGCTCTGTTTTGTTGCTAGTTTAACTTGTAAACCTTTGAGGTTGGCAATTATTTCTCCTTCTGGAGTTACTATGGTGACAATAGCAGTCAAACTTTCTGGAGTTTCCACTTCGGGACTGGTTACTGATGCATATGCCCATATACTCAGCCCGGGAGTCTTATATAGTCTGAATTCTTCTATTCCTGCTGACAGATAAGTTTTGTCATTATCCGTTGCTGGCAGTGCATGAGACATTACTTGCAAGGCTGCATCTAATAGTGCTGGATGGAAATGATAGTCGATTGTTTGTGTTATCAATTCTTCGGGGAGTTTGATATAACCTAATGCTTGGTTTGAACCTGACCACAATTCTTGAATGCCTTGAAAGGTATTCCCGTAGTCTATCCCTACTTGTTGACATTTTTGATAATGTTGTTTGACTTCTATTGTTTGATTACATTCACTCTTGTATTTTTCTAGGTCAACTTTTGTCTGAGTAGGGGGGGTTGACTCTTTTCTGATTTTTCCTGTGGTGTGGAGTCTCCACTCCTGTTGTTCTGGTTGAGAAAATATTTGAAACTTATAGCTTTGGTTATCTATTGGGGTGAGTATGGTTTGGGCATTGGTTAATTCTCCTGTTGGTAGTATCCATCCTCTAGTTATGGTTAGGTCTTCTATTACTATCTGGGATGTTTTTAATTGGTGATTTCCTGCTGCTATTGCTATTTCTAGGTAGCCTGTTATGGGAAATAGTGCTTGATTAAATACTCGGTGGTCCCTCAGATAGTTGGGTGAGTTTTCTCCTATTTGTGATGCAAATATTTGTTGTTCCCCTGCACAATTTAGCTTTTGACCTAATAGGGGATGGAGGTTTTCCCCTTGGGAAAATTGCCGTTGAGGCCAGAAGTTGTTGTTGGTTTCTACCCAATAACGTTCTCCCTGGAATGGATATGTGGGTAATACTACTTTCTGGCGAGTATAATCAGAGTCAAACCCTGACCAGTCTATTTTGGCTCCTTTTACATACAATTTTCCTAAGCTTGATAGCATTTGTTCCCATTCATCCACCCCTGGACGTAATGATGGCAGCCATTCTCCTACATCTTCTGTTACACATTGTCTTCCCATTCCTAGCAATATTGGTCTCGGTCCTATTTCTAGGAAGGTTTCATATCCTTCCGACTCTAGAGTTTTCATACTCTGGGCAAATCTTACTGGTTGACGCACATGATCTACCCAATATTCAGCATTTGTTATTTCTCCATCTACTTCAGTACCTGTGACGTTTGATATTAGTGGTATTTGGGGTTGATTATAGGTGACTTGTTTAGCTACTGATTCAAACTCTGCTAACATCGGTTCCATCATTGGAGAATGGAAAGCGTGGGATACTTGTAGCTGCTTGGTCTTTATTCCCTCTGATTCAAATAAACTACAAATATTTCTTATGGCTACACTCTCACCAGAAATTACTATACTTTCTGGTCCATTTATCGCTGCTATTGTTACTTGGGAACTATATTCTTTTATAGCCTCTGTTACCTGAGACTCTGATGCCATTACCGATACCATCTCACCACCGGAGGGTAACTTTTGCATCAACTTTCCTCGCATGGCTATTAGTTTCAGACCATCTTCTAAACTGAATACTCCGGCAATGCAAGCTGCTACATATTCTCCTACGCTGTGACCCATGACTACATTAGGTTTGATGCCCCATGAATCCCATAATTTAAAGAGGGCGTATTCCAGGGCAAATATAGCGGGTTGGGTGTAAGCTGTTTGGTCTAATAGATTATCACTTGACTTTTGTGCATCCTCAGAGTATATGACCTCTAATAGAGGTACTTCTAGATAGGGTTGTAAAATTTGGTCACATTCCTCTAAAGCTTGACGGAAAGTTGGTGCTTTTTCATAAAGTTGCCTTCCCATATTCGCATACTGGGAACCTTGACCTGTGAACAGGAATGCTATTTTATGACCTTCGCTATTTCGTTTTCCTGAAAATAGTCCTACTAATTCTTCCTGAGCTTTCCACCCAAGTAGTTTCTCTATTAATGCTTTTGGTTCAGAAGCAATAACTCCTAATCGATAATTAAAATGTGCTCTACCTGTAGAGGCTGTATAACATACATCTGCTAGTGGTAACTCGGGATTAGTTTCTAAATAATTTTGATAATTACTGACTAAATCTTCTAGAGCCTTTTCTGTTTTCGCAGATAGAGTTAACAGATGGATCGGACGTTCAACAATATTCTGACTTTTAACTTGAGAAGGAGCCTCTTCTATAACTATATGAGCATTAGTGCCACTAAAACCAAAAGAACTAACTGTAGCTTGCCTTGGTTGGCCTTCAAGCACTTCCCAATCTTTTAATTTTGTATTGACATAAAAAGGGCTATTTTCAAAGTCAATATGTGGGTTTGGTTGATTAAAATGTAAGGATGGAACTAATTTTTGATTTTTGAGGCACAAAATTGTCTTGATCAAACCAGAAACTCCGGCAGCCGCTGCTGAATGACCAATATTAGTTTTTACCGAGCCAATCGCACAAAACTGTTTTTTGTTCGTCCATTTAGAAAAGGCTTCTGTTAAAGCTTCTACTTCTATCGGGTCTCCCAGAGGTGTTGCTGTACCATGAGCTTCTACATAACTAATAGTTTCTGGGTTAATTCCAAATTTCTGATAAACTGCTTCTTCTAAACTGGCTTGAGATTGACTACTAGGGGCACTAATCCCGTTAGTATTACCATCATAATTAACTCCTGTTCCTTTGATTACTCCATAAATATGGTCGTTGTCTTGAATTGCTTGACTGTAGCTTTTTAATAAGAGAACACCACAACCTTCGCTCCAGGCTGTACCCGATGCTGAAGCATCAAAAGTCTTACAACGTCCATCAGGAGATACAACTTGAAACTGACTTGACATTATTTGGAAGTCTGATGTTGGCATTAGAGTAATACCTCCAGCGATCGCTATTTCGCTCTCTCCTCGTTGTATGCTTTGGCAAGCTTGATGAACAGCTACCAATGACGACGAGCAGGCAGTATCAATAGCTACTACTGGCCCTTGAAGGTCAAGCATATAGGCAATTCTTGCTGGTATCATTGACGGACAATTTCCTGTAGCCGCCATCCTATGAACATCTAATCCTGAAATTGACAACAACTTAAGATAACCACCATTTACCGTAACTCCCACAAATACTCCATATTGTTTACCTCTAAGAGAGTCTGTAGCATATCCAGCATCTTCTATAGCGTGGTAAGCTTCTTCTAAAAATATTCTTTGCTCAGGCTCCATAAACCAAGCTTCTTCCGGAGAAATATGAAAAAATAAAGGGTCAAATTTATCAATTTCATCTAAAAAACCGGCACATTTTGAATAGGAAGTACCTGGATTATCTGGATCTGGATGATACCAATTTTTTTCTTCCCATCTTCCAGGAGGAGCTTCCGTTACACTGTCAATTCCATTCTTTAAATTTTCCCAAAATTCTTTCCAGTTATTCGCTCCTGGATATCTACATGACATACCAATAATCGCTATATCTGTAGTTGGTATATGATTTTGACTAGGATTAACCTCATCATTAACCTCTGTCTTAACTTCTGGTTCTACTACTTCTAATAATAATTTTTCTGCTGTTTCTAAAGATATTTCTCCTAAACTAATCAAAGATAATATTTTCTCTGAGCTATCCATGTTAATTAACTTGTTTTTAATATTATCTATTTGAGTTTCTGCTATAGCTTTATCTTGTGTTTCTGTTTCCGTATTTCCTAACAATAGTTGTTCCGCATTTTCTAAGGAAACTTCACCAGATTGTAATTGAAATAATATCTGTTCCTCTTTAGTCATTTTGTTTTCAATGGATAGCCGAGCATCCAATTCTTTTTCCTTTCCAGAATAGGAGTCAGGCATAACTACCACTACCCTGCCGAAATGCTTCCCACGTCGCATATAATCAAAGGCTTTAAGAACATCTTCTATTGGAAATGTTTTGTAAGGTAGTGGCTTCAAGCGATCGCGGTCAAATTCAAGTGCCAAATTATCCCATATCTGAGAAAACAATTGATTATCTTTGGCAAATTCTTCTAACAAATCAAAAGTAAAATATTTGATATCTGGGCGTTTCTGATAGACTTGCTCGTGACTCCAAATGCCCAACTTACCAAGTTCAACATATCGCCCTCTATCGGCAAGGATCTCTATATTTTTCTGGATGTATTCTCCATGAGTCAGGCTATTGAGAATAACATCTACCCCACGGCCCTGAGTGAATTCCATCACATCATTTACAAACTCCATCGTTCGAGAATTCATCACATACTTAATTCCCTGTTCCCGGAGATAATTCATCTTACCTGGACTAGTAGTAGCAAATACTTCCGCTCCAAAAAGTTGAGCCAACTGAATTGCTGCTTGTCCAATCCCACCTGAAGCAGCGTGAATTAATACTCTATCTCCTGGCTGAATTTTGGCTAAGTTAATCAACCCGTGATATGCAGTCGAAAACGGCCCCCAAATACTAGCTCCATCTTCCATATTCAGATTAAAATTTTTACGCACCAGTTTGTCCGGCGAGCAGATAATAAAGCTACTAAATGCATCGTGAATTCTCATTACCATTACTTCATCGCCGACTTGCCACTGCGATACTTCTGCCCCAACAGCTACGATAGTACCTGCACCTTCAAAACCAAAAGTGAGATCTTCAGCATTAGCAATGCCAAATGTTTTTTCGTAATACTCTTGGAGCATACCAAGTGCATTGAGTATATCCCGAAAATTAACTGGTACAGTTTTGATTTGAACCTCAACTTCACTTGGGCTTGGAACTCTACGTTCTAGAGGTACCAAAGTTAAATTGTTTAACGAACCATAACTAAATGTCTTCAACTGAAATGGTTGACAATTCAATGAATCTGTTCTTATTTCTTTTCTTACAGCCTCTTGAGGAAAATTTTGAGGGTTATTACTTGCCGTTGTCCTTTTGTCAAAATTTTCCTCTATTCTACTTGCTACCTCTGGTTGGTGAAAGGTTATTTCGTGCATAGCTACTTCTTTATCTATAAATCCTGGTAGCGTTTTGCGGATTTTTGAAGTTAAGTGTTCCTTTAAAGTTATTAAAGATAGTCTGGGTTTTTCCGACATTTCATAGGCTATCTTTTTAGCCACTTCTAGCACATCTTTTCTCGGTACAACTGGAAAAGAAACACCCCGTTCAGCTAATTCTTTTCCTCGATAATTTTGGGCAGTATACATCATTTCAAACCCTAAAGCACCGAATTTCTCAGGGAGAATTAACGTGCATCCGACACCTGGAGTAAAACCATACTTCATAAAATTAGTAGTGTAAATACTTTCTTGACTTAACACTACTAAATCTGCATACAATCCCAAAACCAAACCACCGCCAATACTATGACCTTGCATAGCTGCAATTACTGGTATTTCACAATCTAATGCTATTCTAAAAAAATCTAAATCATTACATTTGCTGTCTCCTTTCCAAATACTGATTAACCGTTCTTTTGTCCCTCCCGAACAGAAATAATTTCCATAGCCTGTCAAAATTACTACTTTATAACTTTGGTTTTGAGCAACTGCACCAAAACATTTGTATAATCCTTCAATTATTCCAGGAGAAAATATATTGCAGTTTTCTTTATCTTGCATCGCGATTTGCACGACACCATTACCCAAGTCCACCAGTTGTACTACATCAGAGTTGCCCTCTACTAAGTCCAAATTAAGATTTAGGTTTGCCATGGAAATAATCCTTCTTTTTGAAAACGTTTAATTTTTTCTTGAACAGTAGGTTCTGCTATTAAGCTAGAAATCTCGTTGACGGCTAAATCTTGAGTTTCTGCCTGAATAATCCATAACTGATTAATATAATTTTTTAACTCTTTCACCCCTGATGAGGGTAAATACTTTAAACGTCGAATATATTTACTTATTAACTGATTAATATTACTGCCATATTCATCTATTAATCCCCACTTCTCGGCCTCTGATGCTGAAATAGCTTGAGTCGTTAGTGCTAAACGGTAGGCTTTCTGAAACCCCACTCGACGAATCAAAAAAGGCAATACACAAGCTGGTAATAACCCAAATAACAATTCTGATAAAACAAAAGTTGCCGTTTCATCAGCAATAACTAGATCGCTTGCTGCTACTAAACCCACCCCTCCCGCCTGGACTTTACCACGCACAAGTGACAAAATTACTTTGCTACTTTGAGACATTTGTTTCAAAATATTGTAGTAACCATTAGCACTAGCTTTTGGATCAAATTGTTTTGCTGTTGCCACTTCTTCAAAATCCATCCCTGTACAAAATACATCAGGTAGTCCTTCTAATATCACTACTTTAACAACTTCCTCTGCTTCAGCAGCTTGCAAAGCTGACAACAATTCCATCGTTAATTGACTATTGATGCTATTGTTAGATTCAGGTCGATATATCTGAATCCTTTGTACAACATCTTGATAACTGATTTTCAGGGTTTGATAACTCATGGCTATACCCATTCATATTCTCGGTGAAATTCCTTGATTCTTTTCAGCACTAAGCGACCTTTACCTTCAATTTGTTCCCACACACCAGGAAATAGTTTGTAATCTAGGGTAACATTTCTAGTGCCAAAGGCAACTGCCGAACTATGACTTAGTAACTGCTCATATTCTTCCATACTTAAGGAATAGCGCATTGCTAACTGTGATGAAATTTTTTGTTGAGCTTGAATTTCCTTTCCTTGCGGGGTGACGACTCCACTATAAAATTCCGAACAACAACCAGAGCCATAAGAGAATACACCAATTCGTCGGGCTTTGCTAAAATCTGCATTATCAATCATGCTAGCTAAAGATAAAAATACTGTAGCTCCCATAATATTACCCACCTGTTGACAATAGACTAATCCCGGCATCACCCGTTTCTGAAAGTCCTCTTCAATCTCCACAGGTTTTGCCCTTTTAAACTTACGCATCATACTTCTGTGAGCCCCTTTCACCATACCCCCAAAAGGAGTATGAAAGCTCAAGTAATCAAAAGTTTTTTGGTAATCTACTCCTTCTACTCGATCTTGATACTCTCGGTAAGCATTTTCACAACAATCTAGGTAAGATAGCAATGATAAATCTGCATCTCCTGCTTCTGAGTCTGGGTTAGGTCTGCAAGTATCCATGACTTCATACCCATAATAACCATTGCATCCTACATCAACTTGGAAAATTTTAGGAACATCACTGACCAAAATAGCTACTGCTCCAGCACCACTGCTTGGTTCTACAAAAGACCAATCTTCGCTGAGAGCTTCTCCTCCCTCTACAACAACAGGTCGAAATATATCAGTTCCTATAACCAAAGCTTTAGCCCCTGGACAGGTTTGGGATAAAATCAAATTTAATGCCATCTGTAAACCTGCTGTACCTGAGTAGCAAGCTTGCTTAATCTCAAACATTCGGCAGTTACGACTTAGCCCCAAATAATCATGGATATAAGTGCTCATAGATTTGCCAAAATCAATGCCAGATTCACTACAAGCTATCACCATTTTGATTTGTTGCTTATCCAGATCGCTGAGGCTATCAATAATAGGTTTTGCTGCATTAATAGCATTGGAAACTGGATCTTCATAGGGCATAGCAACTGTCTTCTCTTTCATCAGAAGATTATCGAAGCGAGTCATGTCTAAGTGACGTGCTTCGCCTAGCATTCGCACATCTAGTTTAGCTGAACCCCCATATACATTTAGTGCTTCAATTCCAACTTGTTGCATGAGTTTACTCCTGTCCAATTAATAAAGCTGTATTGATACCCCCAAAACCAAAACTGTTGCTGATAGCATATTTAATCTCAGCTTGAACAGAAGTTTCTTTCACCCAATTGAGACTGGTATCAATAGGATTAACTAAATTTTTAGTTGGATGACAAAAACCAAACTTCATTTGTAATATGGTGGCGATCGCTTCCACTACACCAGCAGCAGTTAAGCAGTGGCCTATTAAAGATTTTGTTGAATTAAGTAGGCAATGCTGAAGTCCTACTGATTTGAAAGCTGCCACTTCTGTTTTGTCGCCAAGGGGGGAACCAGTACCGTGGGTATTCACATAATCAATACTCTCTGGCTGAAGGTCTGCCATGGCTAAAGCAGTATTTATAGCCCGTTCTTCCCCTTTTTGGGAAGGTTCGGGACTACGGTTCCCATCTAAAGCTAATCCCCAACCCTTAAGTTGGCCATGGGATTGAGCGCCCCGTTGTTGAGCGCGGTCAGTTCTCTCTAAAATCACTGCTCCACAACCCTCTCCATAAATAAAGCCATCATGGTCTTGGTCAAATGGCCTACAAGCAAGGTTTGGGCGATCGGCAAAACGTTCGCTCCCCATTGCACCTAAATTCATTAGTGCTTGGAATTCATACCCTGATAGATCGGATAAAGCTCCCAGAGCAATGCAAATATCACTGTTCCCCATTAAAATTTGACGAGCAGCATGAATTATAGCAACTGCTCCGCTGGCCGAAGCTCCACCTACACTATAGCCCTCACCTTGAATCTGAAAACACTGGGAAATCAGACCTAATATATCTGTATCCCAAAAGGTCAGACCATAAGTTGGTCGTATAAACTCCTGACGTGAGTGATAACGTTGCCAGGTTTGCTGCTGATAACGTTGTTGTAAATTTGAACCACCTACAACTAATCCTACTCGTTCTGGGTTAACTTGGCTGGAGGTGAGTTGAGCATCTTGCCAGGCTTCAGCGACAGCTACTATTGCAACTTGGGCGCTCTTAGTAGCAGTACGTAACAGTCCACTGTACTCAGGAAATAGGGTTTTGGCGTCAATATCGGGAATTTCGGCACCAATAAATGGTTTGATGCTTTCACGTCCTGGCTGTTTTAGATAAGCAAATTGAGTTTTCCCTGATAACAGAGCTTCTTTAAAAGTAGCAACTCCTTGACCAATGGAACTAACAATGCCCATACCTGTTATTTCTATGTTACTCATTGATGCACCCTTTAGTTTTGTTAATTCCCGTGATTTACTTTTTCTAATTTCTCTGCAAATATATCAGCAAGTTCTCCTATATTTTTGGAGCCCGCTAATTCTATGCGTGGGATATTTAAGGATAACTCTTCCATCACCATCATTATAATTTCTGCCCTATTTACTGAATCAATGCCTAGGTTTTTTAGGCTATCAGTTGGTGCTATGGGTACTTTTTCTAATTCTGGTGCTATTTCACAAGTATATCTTTTAATTATATTAAATATTTGCTCTTTATTCATAAAATTTTCCTGAAAAATTATACTATATTTTTACTTTAATTTATTTTTTATTTGTTGAATCATTTTATTTCCTTCCTGGACTGTTAATTCTTTATTGGCCACTTTCTTCAATATTGAGCGTAATTTTTGTGTCATTTCCTCTGGCGAATCTCCAGACAAATAGTCTTTTTGACTAGATTCTTTATGCTCCGTTGAAAATCTACTTCCTCCTGTAGAATAAATTTCCTGGTTAATATATTTGGCGAAATCTAATAAGGTAGGGTAGTCGTATATTTTAGTGGCTTTGATATTCAAATTGTAGGTTTTATTGATATTAGTTATCCATTCTACTCCAACAATAGAATCTAAACCTAAATCAACAAACTTCTTGTTTTCTTCAATTTCACTAATATCCGCATACAGAGCATCTGCTAATTGTTGTTTCAAAATTTCCTTGACTTGTGAGAAATTGCTCTGGGTATCAGTTAGTTGAGATTGCTTGCTAATGCTTGCTTCACTTGAGTAAGATGGCGATCGCTCCACATCAATATTTATACTATGAGTTGATAGGATTTGAGCAATATATTTGGCAAAATATTGTAAGGTAGGGTAATCGTATACTTTAGTGGCTTTTATATTTAAATTGTAGATTTTATTGATGTTAGTTATCCATTCTACTCCCACAATAGAATCTAAACCTAAATCAACAAACTTTTTGTCTTCTTCAATTTCACTTATATCTGCATATAAAGCATCTGCCAAACTTTCTTTGAGGGTTTCTCTGATTTGAGTCACATCTCTATCAAGGCTATTCAATTGAGTTATATTTTCAGATTCAATATCAGCAGCAGGTTTTACTTGAACTGCTTTTGTTGGAACCTCTATAGTTGATTCAGCATTCGATAAATATAGTGATTCTGGATCTGATAATTTTAGTTTTGGTTGCTGTAATATTTTGTCGTTCATTTGTATTTCCTTGAGTTGAATATTTACTCCATCAAGTTGTACTTTTTTTTCAGATGTTATGCTCTTTTTGTTTTGACTTTTCCGTTCTCGAATATCTGTTATCCAATACCTTTTTCGTTGCCAAGGATATGTTGGTAACTCTAGCTTATTACGGAAATAATCCTGATCAAATCCTAACCAATCAATTTTTATTCCCCGTACATACAATTGAGCCAGACTTTGTAGTATTTGTAACCAGTCTGGTTTTCCTGAACGTAAACTGGGCAACCATAGTTTTTTTTCTCCCATCAGACACTCACGAGCCATACCTAACAGTATCGGTTTTGATCCTATTTCTAGGAAAATTTCAGCACCTTGTTTGTGTAAAGTTTCCATCCCTTCGGCAAATCTTACTGGTTGACGCACATGACTCACCCAATATTCAGCAGTGGTTATTTCTCCACCTACTTCTTGACCAGTAACATTTGATATTAGTGGTATTTTTGGTTGATTATAGGTGATTTCTGTGGCCACTGTTTCAAATTCTGTTAACATTGGTTCCATCAATGGGGAATGGAAAGCATGAGATACTTGTAGCGCCTTTGTCTTGACTCCAACGGATTCAAATTGACTACAGATACTTGCTATGGCTGCACTCTCACCTGAAATTACTATACTTTCTGGTCCATTAACTGCTGCTATTGTTACTTGGGAACTATATTCTTTGATGGCCTCTATTACCTGAGATTCTGATGCCATTATAGATGCCATCTGACCTCCGGAGGGTAACTTTTGCATCAACTGTCCCCGCATGGCTATTAATTTTAAACCATCTTCTAAACTAAATACCCCTGCTACTGTTGCTGCCACATATTCTCCTACACTGTGACCCATGACTACATCTGGCTTTATACCCCATGATTCCCATAATTTAGCTAGGGCATATTCAAGGGCAAATATAGCGGGTTGAGTATAAGCTGTTTGGTCTATCAAAGTCGAACTTTCATCTTTAACCTCAACTGGATAAAGTATATCTAATAAAGAAACCTCTAAATATTTTACCAGCATTTTACTACACTGGTCAATAATTTTATGAAAAGTGGGTTGAGTTTCGTATAACTGCCTTCCCATTTGCAGATATTGAGAACCTTGACCAGTAAATATAAAGGCTATTTTTGTTCTAGTTTCACTTATTTGTTTTCCTGAAAAGATTCCAGCAACATTCTCACCTTGTTTATATTGTTTGAGTTTCTCTAATAACTCTTGTTTATCAGAAGTAACCACTGCTAATCTGTGGTCAAATTTTGCTCTACCGATGTTGGCTGTGTAGCAAATATCCCCTAAATAATTATCATTATTTTCGGCTTCTAAATAACTTTCATAACTATTAACTAAATCTTCTAGTGCTTTTTCAGTCTTGGCCGACAGAGTTAGTATATGAACCGGACGTTCTAGATATTCTTCACTTCTGACTTCTGACTTCTGACTTCTGACTTCAATAGGAGCCTCTTCTAAAACTATATGAGCATTTGTACCACTCATCCCAAAAGAACTAACTCCTGCCACCCTTTTCTCCCCTTTGGACAACCAAGGAGTCAGTTGATTGGGTACCTTCAAAGGCATATTTTCCCAATCAATATAAGGGTTAGGATTAGCAAAATGCAGATGAGGCACAATTTTATGATGTTGCAATTGCAAAATCACCTTAATCATACCTGCTATTCCAGCTGCTGCTTCCAGATGACCGATATTAGTTTTAACTGAACCGATGTTCAATGGATTTTCCTGATCACGTCCCTCCTCAAACACCCTAGCTAAAGCTCTCACTTCCATAGGATCTCCTAGAGAAGTTCCTGTACCATGAGCTTCCACATAACTCACTTGTAACGGTTTTACCTTGGCTGCTTTGAGAGCTTTCTGAATCAGTTTTTCCTGAGCCAGTTTATTCGGTACCGTCATTCCGCTACTTGGTCCATCATGGTTAACAGCCGAACCAGGAATTACTGCTGATATCCTGTCCCCATCCTTGAGCGCATCCGACAAACGCTTCAGTACCACAATGCCACATCCCTCTCCCCTACCAAAACCATCTGCAGCAGCATCAAAAGTTTTACACTTACCATCAGGTGCTAGAGCCTTTAATCTTGATAGTGCGGTTGTTACTTCGGGAGAGAGAATTAGTTGAACTCCTCCAGCCAAAGCCAAGTTGGACTCACCCTGACGCAGACTCTCACAAGCTTCATGGATAGCTACTAGAGATGATGAACAAGCTGTATCTATTGCCATTGATGGACCTTGCGTTCCTAAAAAGTAAGATAACCTACCTGCTACAAAACAAAACAAATTTCCTGTAGCATCGTAAGGGCTTATATCTTCGGCTGCTTGGTGAAAACCTAAATTCGCGTAATCATTTTGACCGATACCCAGGAACACCCCTGTCTGAGTGTTTTCTAATTGTTGAGGGTTAATACCAGCTCTTTCTAAAGCTTCCCAAGTTACTTCCAAAATGAAGCGTTGCTGTGGATCAAGACTATAAGCTTCTCGGTTAGAGATTCCAAAAAATCGTGGGTCGAACTGATCTACTTGTTCTACTAATGCTGCGTGACGGATATACATTTTCCCTGGAGTATCAGGGTTGGGGTCGTAGTAGGAATCTAGATCCCAACGTTCTAGGGGAATCTCTGTAATGGAGTCTTTGCCATTGGATAACAATTCCCAGAAGCTTTCTGGTGTGTTGGCATTTCCGGGAAATCTACAGCCTATGCCGATGATGGCTATTGCTTCACTTCTTGAGCGCTCCATCATCTCTAATCTTGTTTCTTCAGATAATGGGTCAATTTCTGTTGTCTTCCATCCCATTAATTCCTCTATACATAAGGACAATTTTGCAATAGTTGGATATTCGATAGCTATTGTCTCAGGCAACTTGGTTCCTAGTTGATTTTGCAGTCGATTTTTTAATTCTATGGTCATCAAAGAGTCCATTCCCATAGATGCAAAACCTACATTTACTTCTGGTAATTTAGATGAACTTAAACCTAGTACCTGAGATACTTGCACTCGAATGTGTTCAGTTAAAATTTCCTGACGTTTCTCTAGTGATGCCTCCTCTAATTTTGCTAAAAATTCGGCTTTAACTTTTTGGTGTCGTGTATCTTTTGCTGCCCATTCCTCCTTCTCTAATAATTCTCGTAGCAATGAATTTTTTTTGATACCACTCCAACTTTCTGAGAGTACCTGCCACTCTATACTTGCTACACCTACCTGAGCTGTAGCAGATTCATTTGTTAATAGTAAATCTAAGGCATACATTCCTTCTTTGGTCGCCATCTCAGTTATGCCACTGCTGTGCATCCTATTTTGATGCTCCACTGCTAAACGAGCAGCCATTCCCCCTGATGCCCATGCTCCCCAATTAATCGCCAATCCTGATAATCCTCTGCTGCAACGATAACTAGCTAAAGCATCCATAAAGGCATTGGCTGCAGCATAGTTTCCTTGGCCAAGAGTCCCCAACATCGAAGCTATTGAGGAGAAACACACAAAGAAATCTAATGGCTGATTTTCAGTTAATTTATGTAAATGCCAACTTCCTTTTACCTTGGGCGACATGACTTTGGCAAAACGCT
Source organism: Moorena sp. SIO4G3 (assembly GCF_010692305.1). Lineage (NCBI taxonomy): Bacteria > Bacillati > Cyanobacteriota > Cyanophyceae > Coleofasciculales > Coleofasciculaceae > Moorena > Moorena sp. SIO4G3. The sequence continues at coordinate 16,173 of NZ_JAAHIG010000118.1, forward strand.
CCCAATTCATTTGTTGTATGGTTCCATCATCTAACACTCCTGCTGTATGAATTATGCCTTTGAGTGTTGGTAAAGATGTCTGAATTTGTTCAAGAATTTTGGCTATGTCTGCTTCAACAGAAACATCCCCTAACATAATCCTCACTTGACATCCTGTTTCTTCTAATTTTTTTATAGATTCACTTACTTTTTCTGAGGGAGGGCGACGCCCAGTTAAGACAATATTTTTCGCTCCCTTGGATACTAACCATTCGGCGGTATGTAATCCTAAAGCTCCTAAGCCTCCAGTTATTAGGTAACTACCATCTGATGATAAGGATAGGAATTCAGGAAATTCTTGAGGTTCTTGCCTGGCAAGACGAGCTACATAGGTATTTTCTCCCCGTAAAGCTAGATTGTCTTCTTCTTGTTCATTAACTAATAATTTCCACAGTATTTCTACTTCGTCTCCTGCTGCAGCTTGTGGATCTAAATCTACTAATCCTCCCCATAATTGGGGATGTTCATTAGACACTACTCTACCTAATCCCCACAAAGTTGAGGTTGCTAGTCCTGTTATTTTATTTTCTGTTTGGGATAATACTGACTGAGACCCACGGGTTACTAGCCATAGTTGGGGAGTGCTGTTGTTTTTGAGTAAAGTCTGTAACAAGTGTACTACGCTGCCACATCCCCATGATTGAGTTTCTTCTAAGGTTTCAACAGTTAAGTCTTTTGATTCGGGTGCGTCTAAACTCCAAAAATGAATTAACTTTGATAAGGGAGTTTCACTACTTTGTTGAATTTCTTGATAGAGTTTTTCAAATTCTTCGAGAATATCTGGGTTGATTTGATAAGTGCCTGCTGTTTGTTTTTCATAGCTCTGGCCTCGATAGACTAAGCTGTATTGATGACCCTGTTGTTGTAATTTTTGGGCTAGTTTTTCGGCTACTCCTGTGGTATCGGCTAAAATTAACCAATGACTCGGTTCAATGTTTCTGTTTGAGTTGGTTTGAGCTAAGGATTTCCACTGAACTTCATAGAACCAGTTTTTGATGGTTACTGCTGTTAATTGTTCCTGATGATGTTTGGCTAATACATCTAATATTTCTGGTAAAAATTCAAGCTTTTCTGGTGAAAATTTTACCGATTTTTCTATTTTTTTAATGAGAGCTTCTGTTTTTCCTTGAGTGAGTAGTTTAACAATTGAAGTCTCACTAATATTTTCTGAATTTTGATGTTCCTTCTGTTTGTTTTCTTTTATTTCTATCCAATGTCTTTCTCGTTGGAACGGATAAGTCGGCAATGCTACTTGATGACGAGTATAATCTCGGTTCAACCCTAACCAATCTATTTTAGCTCCCAGTAGATACAACTTTCCTAAACTCAATAGCATTTGTTGCCACTCATCCACTCCAGGCCGTAATGATGGTAACCAGACACCTACATTTTCTGGTAGACATTGCCTGCCCATTCCTAACAATACTGGTTTCGGTCCAACTTCTATAAAGGTTTGATACCCTTGTTGATGTAGCGTTTCCATTCCTTGGGCAAATCTTACAGGTTTACGGACATGATTAACCCAGTATTGAGGGGAAGCAATAGTCTTATCTGCTTTTGTACCTGTAACGTTAGATATAATAGGTATTTTAGGTTGATTGTAGGTTAGTTGATTAGCTATAGCTTCAAACTCTCCTAACATTGGTTCCATTAATGGTGAATGGAAAGCATGAGATACCTCTAGTTTTTTAGTTTTTATTCCCTTTGCTTCCAGGTCATTTACTACACCTGTTACTGCTACAGAGTCTCCAGAAATAACTGTGCTTTCTGGTCCATTTATTGCTGCGATGCCTACGGCGGGCTTCGCCAACGCTATTTCTTTTTTGTGAGGTTCTAGGAGTCTCCTAACGGTAGATTCTGAAGCCATCACAGAAAGCATTTCTCCACCTGAAGGTAACTGTTGCATCAGCCTGCCCCTAGCAGCTATTAATCTCAAACCATCTTCAAGATTGAAGACTCCTGCTACACAAGCAGCCACATATTCACCTACACTGTGACCCATTACTATGCTGGGTTTAATTCCCCAAGATTCCCATAACTTAAATAGCGCATACTCTATTGCAAACAGAACTGGTTGAGTGTAAGCTGTTTGGTTTATTAGAGATGAATATTGAGAATTTGTAGTTTTATTATATAGAACATCTAATAGAGAACATTCTATTTCAGAACTTAGTATCGTGTCACACTTATCCAACACTTCATGGAAGACAGGTTGTGTTTGATACAGTTGTTTTCCCATATTGACATACTGGGAACCTTGACCTGTGAATAAGAAACCTAATTTCGGTGTTCTTATGCGTTCTGCAAGTTCCCCTATTAATACTCCCGCTGTTGCCTCCCCAGCTTGGTATTTCTTAAGTTTTTCTACTAACTCCTGTTTGTTTGAGGCGATCGCTGCTAGTCGATGGTTAAAATGGACTCGCCCAGTATTAGCGGTATAACAAATATCGGCTAACTCTGATTCTGCATTAGTGTTGAAATATTTTTGATAACGACTGACTAACTCTGAAAGAGCTGTTTCAGTTTTAGCTGAAAGGGTTAATAGATGAACTGAAGGTTCCTTATCCCCTCTTCTTCCTTCCTTCTTATTTTCTCCTTCCTCAAGAACTACATGAGCATTTGTACCGCCAAAACCAAAGCTACTCAACCCTGCCCTAAGTGGATAAGGTTTTCCTACCCTATCAACTTTTATTTCCCAAGATTGAAGCTTGTCCACCACAAAAAACGGACCTTCTTCTAATTCAATATCAGGATTAAGTTGCTGATAATTTAATGAACATGGAAGAGTTGCATACCTCATGCACAGCAAAACTTTGATTAGTCCAGCCAAACCTGCTGCCCCTTCCAAATGACCAATGTTTGTTTTAACTGAGCCCAAACCACAACTATTAGCAGGTAACTTACCACTTGAACTCAACCCTTTAAACGCTTCATTTAAAGCCTCTACCTCAATTGGGTCTCCTAGAGATGTACCCGTACCATGTGCTTCAATATAACCTACCGACTCTATATCAATATTAGCTTCCCTATAAGCCTGTTCCAACAATTTTGCCTGAGCTTGGGGATTTGGTGCTGTAAAAGAACTTGCTTGCCCTCCATGATTCACTGCTACACTGCGAACAACCCCATAAATAGAATCACCATCCGTCAACGCTTTTTGATAATCTTTAAGTACAACTACTGCCCCTCCTTCTCCCCTGACAAACCCATTAGCACCCGCATCAAACACCCGGCAGACTCCATCAGGAGATAACATACCCGCAGCACTATAAACTTGGTTATTCACAGGAGAACACATTAAATTAACGCCTCCTACCAATGCTGTTTGACACTGCCCACGACGTATTGCATTTACTGCTTCATACATGGCTACCAAAGAGCTGGAACAAGCCGTATCAACAGTTAAGCTAGGGCCGTGAAAATTATAAAAATAGGAAAGGCGATTGGCAAAAGTTGCTGGAGCTGTACCAGTAGCAATTTGAGCTATTTCGGCTGTCTCCAAACCTTTTTCTAATAAACTTCTGTAGTCATAGTGACAAACTCCTACATAAACCCCTACTGATTTACCCTTTAATGTATCGCTTGCATATCCTGCATCTTCCATCGCTTCCCAGGACAATTCTAACAACAGCCTTTGCTGGGGGTCCATTAACTGCGCTTCCCTAGGAGTAATCCTAAAAAAGGATGAGTCAAACAAATCTATATCTTTCAAAAAACCACCGCGTTGAATAGATAAATCTATTTCTGAACTCATGGAGTTAAATAGATTTCCCCAACGCTCTGAAGGAAGATTCTGCATTGAGTCCCGACCTTCCTTAAGTAGCTGCCAAAATTCTTCTTTAGTATCTGCTCCAGGAAAACGGCAAGCCACACCTACAATGGCTATTCTTGCTAGTGAACTGCTCTGGTTAGAATGCATTAAAATTTTCCCCCTGATTCAAATTTTCCCCCTGTGGACCTGTGAAAACGTTATTTTTTTTTCAGTCCTAGTCTTACTAACTAAAATTAATATCTTCCCGTTCTGAAAGATACTCTGCTACCGCTATAAGAGTTTTGTAACTAAAAAAGAAGGTAGACTTTAACTTAATCCCAAACTTTCTTTCTATAAGAGCACGAAATTCTAACAACTCCAGTGAATCCATTCCTGACTCCATTAGTGGTGTGTCACCATACAAACTCTCCATACGTTGAACACCCAGTAGAGATTTTAATAATTTTCGACATTCCTGTTCAAAAATTTCTAATTGGGATGAACTTTCTTGTGAATTATTAATACTAATAAAATCGAATTCTGCCTGCCCATACTTCCCATTTTCTGTCAAATTTTGTTGAATTTTATCATAAAATGTTTTCTCCTGCACTTGATGCTTTCGAGCAAATATAACAGATTCTCTTGCCTTAGAAAGATCGTGCATCTCACAGGGCAATCCCAATGGTATTATTTCATCAAACCCACAATCACTGAGAACTTTTTGCCACAGTGGTATACTCAGTAAACAACCAACGTCTAGTCGGTATTCTGGATCTTCAAACAACCAAAATCCTTGAAGCAACCCTCCAAAGTATAAAAGAATATCAATTGGTTGAGTAAACTCTAGTAATGCCAATAACCCCCCAGTATTTAATAGTGAGTTACTGTTATTTAAGGTTTGATGAATTAATTTTGTGTTATGGAGTACGTTATTAGCAATTACCACATCAAAACTTTCAGACTTTATCCCCTGAGCATCAAGAGATTTTTCTATGTCAAAGGTTTGATATTTCACCCAAGAAAACTGCTTGAACTTACTCTCACCATAACGTGTAAAAACGCTAGAAATATCAGTAAACCAAAATTCAATTTGCTCTGCATGAGAAGCTAGCTTTTCTAGCAATATTCCTGTAACACCTCCTGTTCCTGCTCCAATCTCCAAGATCCGAATAGGTTGTGCCCTCTTTTCTTCTAACAACCGTTGTTCTACTTCCCAGCAAACCCCATCTGCTAGCAACTCATTAAAGTAGTCAGCAACACGATGTCCTAGAAAGAGTCCAGCAAATAGCTCCATATCCCCATCTGTAAAAACAACTTCGTTGACATCAACTTCACCGCGTAGAATCAAGGGATATTTCTCTAGACACCTTTTGACTACTGTTAACCAGGATAAATGAGCAGGATATTTTTCAGAAAAATAATCATAAAAACCAGAAACTTCAGACGAAATATTTTCTAAGGCAAAGGTCTTACATCTTGCTAATGTGAACACTCTCTCTTTCTCAATTTTTAGAATACCACGCTTATGCAAAATTTGTAACAAAGCACCTAAAAGTCTCTGGTAACGTGGTGAGATGTTTAGCTGGGAAACCAACTCAGACTCCTGATAAGATTCACCTTCTCTGAGAAATACACCCATATCTTGAAAAACACGCAAAAGCCAACGTGCGGCAAAGGCTTCTAGCTCATATTCTGGAGCCATTAAATTACATAGTTCTAAAGTAGCTAATTCGTGTAGAGTTATTTTTTCTATAAGCTTTTTGTTTAAAACTGAAGATTGATACCACTTTGATTTTTGAAAGTTTGAGATGGCTTCATGGTATTTTAACAATCCTTCTATTTCTTTTATTCCTGGTTTGACTACTCCCCACTGTTCCACAAATTCTAGTAAATCTTTTGCTAATACTTGCCAATTTTCTACAGAAGTCCTTACTAAAAACTCACGAATTACTAGCACCTCAGTAGAATTTTTAGTTTCTGTGAAGATTGCAGCTACCAATTCACCTTGATATTCTAATAATAAATGTGCTGTTGGAGTTTGTTTCAATAAAACTTGAAAGAAGGGTTCGTTTACAGGTTGATTAAATGTCGCACACTTTAACAGATTTGGTATATCGTTTACAGTTGCATACCGTATCTGATATTTACGCTTTTCAAAATGATTAACTGTGATTCGAGTCAATGGCAACGTTTTCGGATACTTACGAAAAGCTTCTTTCCGTGAAAATAAACCCACCTCTGCTGCTGCCATCAAGAACACATCTGCTTCTACTAAATGTTGCATTGAGAAGGCATGATAGGCATCAAAATGCAGAGATTCACTTTCGTCTAGATATTCTTTTACTACTGCTGGCGTTAAACTATGTACTTCTAGGAGCAATAATCCATGTCTAGTTATTATTGATGACCATCTTTCTAAGTGTTCTACTAAACTTTGTACTGCTATGTGAGGTGGTATCAGCTTTCCTTCTCGATCTACATCTACTACTTGATAATCTAACTGAGAACGTGCTTGAGCTATTTCTGTATTTTTTGGAGCTATAAATGGTCGGTCATGATCTAGGAATGAA